>JANLTA010000613.1:0-11229 GCA_031362705.1 Gemmataceae bacterium
GCGAGACCGACGATGCCAAGCGCCTCCACGCCGAAGCGATTGAAAAGCTCGCGGCCGTGCCCGTAAAGACTGCCGCCTATGGCACGTCCGAACGTTGGCTCGCCGGCGTGGCCGAGAGGCTAGCTACTAAAACCGACAAGTAAATTCGAATCACTCATGTCGATTCATCAAATTGCCCTTCGGTTCGACAAATCGATGACCACACTAATCTTTCGCTGCATTATTCAGTGTTGCTGAATATCCTGACTGACACATGTCACGATTGCCGATGCGAGCAAGGTTTGGCTGGCCATTTGCGTGGTCGATAGTGGCGGTGTCGCTTTTTGGCGTCGCAGTTACCTATTTTTCCGGCGTTGCCGTCGGTGCCGCGACTGTCGTAGTCGTGTCACTTCTCGTCGGTTGGTGGTTGGCTGCCACCGTTTCCGAACCGATTCGGGAGCTGAATCATGTCGTGGGAAGAATCGCGGCCGGCGAGTTTGGCCATCGCATTTACGCAAGCCGCGGCGAGTTTGCCACATTGACCCGTTCGGTCAACGAAATGAGCGAACGCCTCGCCGAGCGATTCGATGGCTTGCAATCCGAGAGTCAACAATTACGGATGATCCTCAGCGGCATGGTCGAAGGCGTGATCGCCATTGATGGCGACCAGCGGATCATCTTCGCCAACGACCGGGCGGTACAACTCCTTGAATTGCCGCGACCGGTGGCCGGACGGCCGCTCTGGGAAATCGTTCGCCATCGCGAAGTGCGCGTGTTGGTGGAGCGTGCGCTGGCCGAGGCGCATCCGAGTCAGGGTGAGCTAGTGTTTGCCGGTTCGGCGGCGGAACATGTCATGGCTCACGTCGCTCGATTGCCGGGCGCGCCTGCGCGAGGGGCCGTCATGGTGTTGCACGACATGACGGAGTTGCGCCGCCTGGAACGTCTACGCCAGGACTTCGTGGCCAACGTGTCGCATGAATTGAAAACGCCGCTAGCCATTATCGCGGCCTGCACTGAGACGCTCCAATCCGGCGCGCTGGACGACTTGGAAAACCGCGATGCATTTCTAGCGCGAATCGCCGAGCAGGCCGAGCGGCTTCATGCTTTGATCCTTGACCTCTTGAGTCTGGCACGCATCGAATCGAACGACGTTCCGATGGACATGTCCGCGGTGCCTCTCCTTGAAGTCGTCGAGGCCTGCGTGCAGCGTCATCGCGAACGGGCAACACGGCAGAATGTCAATATGACGGTTGCCTCGGCTGAGGTGCTGGCGTGGGCTGACGAGGAAGGTGTGAGGCAGATTCTCGACAACCTGATCGACAACGCCCTTAAATACACTCCAGCCGGCGGGCGCATTGATGTCCGCTGGCAAACTGATGGCGCTGACGTGCGTATGGAAGTGCAGGACACTGGCGTGGGCATTCCTGAAGCCGATGTGCCACGCATCTTCGAACGCTTTTACCGTGTGGACAAAAACCGCTCCCGCGAGCTTGGCGGCACAGGTCTGGGGCTAGCCATCGTCAAACATCTCGCTCAGGCCATGCACGGCAGCGTGGCCGCGACCAGCCGAGTTAATCACGGTACGACCATCACCGTGCGACTTAGGCTCGCCGCTCCGGATGATTCTTCACCGAGTCTTCATGCTCAATCGCCCGCGCTTCGCTAAATAACCACCATGAAACGGCCGACCGTGCTGATTATCGAAGACGAGCGGGCGCTCACCGAGGTGCTGACATACAACCTGCGCCGCGAGGGTTTTGAGCCAGTCGTCGCGCATGACGGCCAGGAAGGGCTGCGCAAGGCTGAAGATCTGCTACCCGAATTGATTCTGCTCGACCTGATGTTGCCGCAATTCAATGGCCTGGAAGTGTGCCGGGCACTGCGGGCTGGCAAGAATACAAAACGCATTCCTATCATCATGATGACGGCGAAAGCCGAGGAGACGGATCAGGTCGTCGGCTTTTCGATGGGCGCGGATGACTACGTGACCAAGCCATTCAGCGTGAAAGTGTTGATGCAGCGGATTCACGCCCAGCTTCGCAAGATCGAGGAGCCGCCGGACAACGTCGAACGCATTGAGCATCGTGGCATCGTCATCGATTTCCGCCGGCATCAGGCGTTTCTCGGCGAACAACCGATTGAGCTTACACCGACAGAATTCCGTTTGCTGGCATGTATGTTACGCCAACCGGGCCGGGCCTTTGACCGCGATCAACTGATGACGTACGCGCTGGGTGACAGCGTGGTGGTGCTGGAACGCACCATTGATGTGCACGTGAAGTCCCTACGCCGCAAGCTGGGCGATGCCCGTGACTACGTCGAAACCGTGCGGGGCGTGGGGTATCGTTTTGCGGAGTAGGCAATAAGCGTAGTCGAATTGGCCACTTATTTCCCTGCTAGCATCAACCCCACGGCGTGCCAGCGTTTCACTAGCGCGGCCATTTTGGGCGGGGCGCATTGAAACAATATGTGCATTGGTTGGCGTTTGCTGGGCTTCGAGGGTGCATTCAGTTCATGCACGCATTCGGTCAGCACTTCGGCCAGCGTTCCGGCTGCTGTTGCGGGCGCGGTTGCCAGCAACTTGTCGGCATCGGTGATGCAGATGGCAATGGCGGCTTTCTCGGGAAAGCGGCGGCAGTCATGGAGACAGTCGGCAAATGCATCCCAGTTTTCGCCGAATGTGGGCGGAAATTGCAGCGCGGCGGCGAACTCATCAAAGAAGTCAGCCACGGTGATGCACTTTCGGCCGCGCACGATGCGGGAAATCCGCTTGCCCGATCCACCTAATTCCCATTTGCCCAGTGAGTTGGCAAGGGCATCCACCGTGCCCGGGCAAACGTGCAGCCAGGGATCATTTGATTTGTCTAACGCGGCGATGTCCATTAGCGGATCTTCTTGAATGTGGAATAGTGGTCGTCTGTAAAATAGGCGGTGCCGTCGGAACCAGTGATCAGGCGCTCGGGGCCACGGTTGACGCCCGGCCGCAGCGGGTTCACGTCCCATTCGCGGTAACGTGCCCGACGGCCGTTGCGGTCACTAGTGGGCAGGCGCTTCTCAAAGTTGCCGAAATTGCGGCCGCCTTCGTAGCCATCCATCGCGCGGTCATGTTCATCGATATACTGCAAGACCTTCATGGCCTTTTCGGGCACGCCCTTGGGCGCGGCCGGTCCATCTGGCTTCGGCAGTACTTTCGGCGATGCTTTTTGTGCAACCGCAAAGGATCGCGTGGCAGCAGGCGGAAACAACTCTCCGAGAAACTGCCGCACGGCCGCGTGGCCGCGTGCATCGGCATCGCTGTCGTAGGCGTTGCCAGCTTGGGTATTGGTAAAATCGCCGGCCACCCCGCCGAAACGGACCACGTCCCAGTCGGCACCGGACGCCTTCATCTCGGTTTCGAATGCGGAGTAGATACTGATTGCCGCTCGCGGGTCTTCGGTACCCATCAATGCGAGAATGCGGCACGTGATCTTGTTGCCTGTCGGTTTTGCCGGAGACCAATCTCCATGAAGGCAAGCGACGCCTTCTAGCGCAGCGTCGGCGCGGGCCAAGTCCAAAAGGGCAGTCGCACCCGCACCGTAGCCGACGCCAGCGACCTTGTGCGGCGCGGATTGCGCCTGCTTGGCCAACAACTCCAAAGCGGCTTCAAGGCGACTGGCGGTCACCTGGCGATCGCCCAACCGTTTGGCGATGTCGGCGCGATCTTTGGGTGATACACCTTTGCCGAACAGATCGGCCGCTAATGCGATGTAGCCGAGTTTGGCGAACTGTATGGCCCGCGCTTTGGCGGCGGGACCATTGCCCGCACCTTCATGCGCGATGACTATGGCTGGTCGCTGGCCGGCGATTGATGCATCCCAGGCCAGCACGCCTTCGAGCGTTAAGCCGGCATGCTGATACTCGAGTGTGCGCGTGTTCGGGTCGCCCTTGGCGGGCGGACTTTGCGCACACGCCAGACCGGCCAGACACATAAGCCCGAGGCCGATTGTGCGAGACATGTTGTGAGTATCCGTAGTGGCTATTGCGACAGTGCGGCGGTTTTCTGCCGATTAGCTCTCGGATCGCGTTGCTCTTTTCCTTCGCCGAACATCAGCAGCAGCGGGCTGGCGACGTAGATCGAGCTGTAGGTACCGACGATAACGCCGACGACCATCACAAACGCGAAGAGTCGGATGCTCTCGCCTCCGAAGAAGTAGAGCACACCGACCACGAGTAACACAGTGGTGGACGCGAGCAGGGTTCGCGACAGCGTTTGGTTGACCGAGTCGTTAATCATCTGCGGCGTCAACACCGGGTTTTTGCCCCGCACCTCGCGGATTCGATCAAACACCACGATGGTGTCATTCACCGAAAAACTAATCAGGGTCAACATGGCGGCGATGGCCGGCAGATCGATCTTGAAGTCGTCGATGAACAGCAGGCTGGCTAAGCCAGGAAATGCCTGAACGAGGTAGTGGCAGCCGGCGATGGCGCCGAGCGTGAAACACAAGTCGTGAACCAGACACAGCACGGCGGCGAGGCCGAACGTCCAGTTGCCGAAACGGAACCACAGGAACAGTAGAATCACGGCCCAACTGGCAAGGATGGCATAAGCCGCGCGGGAACTGGTTTCTGAAGCGAGCTGGGCGTCGAACTTCTCCAACCGTTCGGGTTGTGGCCGGGCAGCGAAGTCGTCTTTGGTTTGCTTGAGGATGCTATCGAGCTTGGCCCGATCCCGAACCGGGTCAAACGCCGAGGTCGTGATGTCCATTGTCATGTTCTTGTAGCGACTTTCGGACGCTTTGCCCTCGCCACGCAAGTCGAACGCCTGGTCACCCAAACCGCCGAGGCGAAACTCCCGGCCAAGGAATAGCTTCAGATAGCCCGGCGAAGCGTAGTCGCTGAACCCTAGTGATACCTGCTTACCCTTCACGTCGTACTTGTCGAGCGTGATGCTCTTGAGCAGGGATTCGAGCTTGCCGTCTTTTTCGATAGCCAGCAGGCGGTCCACGCCGACTTGCACCAGATCGGCATCCTTTTCCGTCGTGCTGACCGTGAAGTAACGGCTGGCACCGGGTTTGGTTTCCTTATCGGTGGCTACGAAGGTCTGCACGACCGACCAGTCGGGAATCTTCGCAGCGCGGAGCTTCACGGCATCCTCGCGTTGTTGTTTCGTCGCCGACGAGCCGAGGACTGGATCGACGAACTCCACTTGCGGCTGGCGATCCTGAAAGTTCTTGTACGTCAGGCGGAACATCTTGCCGGCGTCGTCGATCTGCTCGACCTTGTCCACGGCTAAACGCTTTTCCTGATCCTGAAGCAACGTGCGGAGTTCGGCGATGGTGCGACCTTCGCCTTCGCGAAGTTGGCCGCCGTAAGCGGTGCCGCCGACGAAGTCGATGTTCAGGCCGTTGGAACCGCGAATCAGGAACACGGCCAGGCCGACCACGGTGAGGATCACGGTGAAGGTGAACCAGAAGTAGCGAATCCGCATGAAGTCGATATTCGTGCGGGTAAACAACTTGAGCATCGACAGTTGCTTGAGCCAACCCTTGTGCTGCCACACGTCGAACATCAGCCGCGTCATGTACAGCGATGTGAACAAACTGATGACGAGGCCGGCCGCGAGACTGATGCCGAAGCCACGAAGCTGGTCGTTGCCCACGGCATAAAGCACGATGGCGGTAAAGAAGCTGGTCAAGTGCGTGTCGATAATCGTCGGGAAGGCGCGGTCATACCCGTTGCGCAAGGCCAATAGCAGCCCGGCACCGCGTTCCCGTTCTTCCCGGATGCGCTCGTAAATCAGCACGTTGGCATCCACGGCCATGCCCAACATCAGCACCAGGCCGGCAAGGCCGGGCAGGGTAAACGTTGCATTGACGAACACCATGAAGGCAACTGTGAGCAACAAGTTGGCAATCAGCGCGGTGCAGGCGACAATGCCGGCAAAGCGATAGTAAAAGACCATAAACGCCATCACCGCCGCAAAGGCGACGCCAACAGACCACAGGCCCTTGTTAATCGTGTCGGCGCCAAGAGTTGGCCCGATGGTGTTTTCGCTGACAGGTGTCGGCTTGATCGGCGCAGGCAATGCACCGGAGCGGAGAATCTTGACCAGCCGCGTGCGGTCTTCACGCGGCGAGTTGCTCATTTGAATCTGGCCCTGGTTATCGATCCGACTGCTCAGGTACGGCGCGGAAACGACGGCACCGTCGAGCACGATGGCCAGGTGGCGGAACGTAAGATTGACATCTGCTGCGGGACCGGTTGGCACGTTGGCGCTGGTCAGGTCGCCGAACAACCGGCCACCCTCGGCATCAAACACGAACGAGACCGATTGATGAAAATCATCAACGTCGGCGGAGCGCAGGCGCTCGCCAGTGATCATCTTCGCTCGGCCACGATCATCCTTGAGGGGATCGCGCAGCAACATGTAATACTCAATCTGTTTCTTGGCACGATCCTCTTCGGTCAACTTTTCGTTGACACAATTGCGGCTGTAAAGTACCAGTGAACCCTGACCAGAGCGGCCTTTGCTCGAATCGGTGATCGGCATTTTGTGGACGGCGATCTTGCCATCTGTGCGCGCCTTGGCCAATTCCTGCCACAGGCCGGAACCTGCGGAACGATTGGATAGGCCCAACGATTGCCTTTCCGTGCGCTCAAGTTCGACCCAGGTGTACGAGTACTTATTCGGGTCGGATTCGGATGCCACCACTGGAGGCGGAGCCATGCCACGGCGAGCTCGGGTTTCAAGTTCCTCTTTGTTCTTGGCGTCTTCAACATATCCACGCGCCGCTGTGATGCCGGGGCCATCGTCGGCATCATTCGCGGCGATGCGGAACTCGAGGCTGCCCTGTTTGGTGATGAGCGACTTGGTGTCCTCGACCATTTCGGCCGAGAAGTCCTTGCGCTGGCTGCCCGAAGCAAACTTGTAGTTCGTGGCGATAAAGGTCTTGAGCTCTTTCTCGTCGGTCGGTTTGTAGGACGTTTCAAAGTGCTTCCGTGTATCGTCCGCGTTGATCCCGGTATCTTTCACGGCGTCGGCCACGGCGACGACGTTGCCCGGCAGGATGCCGTCCAGCTTGACGTTTTTGTCTTTCAGCTTCTCGGCATTCTGTTCCTTGAACTTGTCGACCGCCTTAGCCCAATTAATCTTGTCCTGCGCGTTACGAATGCGGAACGAGAGATCAGCTTCGCGGTCGCGGTCCACGTCGAGATCGACGCCGGCGAGCGCGGTCTTCCAATCGGGATTGGCTTTCACGGCTGCGAGCAGGCCATCCCATGCCTCCTGCTTCTTCATCGCCTGCTGAGCGCCGCCGGTCGGCAGGATGACTTCGTAACGGGTGTTGCCGCCAACCGGGCGAATTGTGACGTTGTAAAGGTCATTAGGGTCGATGCGGCGTTTGAGCAACTCGACCATCTTCGCCGAGTCCAGCTTGGCGACGGCATCCTCGCCGGCGGTTTCGGCGAACTTCTCGACATCGACACCGTACACGAGAATGGTGCCGCCGATGAGATCGACGCCGAGCTTGAAACCGCCCTGGCCATCGGCATAACGGCGATACGCGCCGAAGCTGACATAGCCACCCACGATGAGGGCCAACAGGCACAGAAAGGCCCGGTTGTGGAATGGCCGCATGAAGCGGGTGCAAACCCAATAGAGGCCCCACACGGCGGCAATTACAAGCGCGACGATAGCCACGCTCGTCAATACTTCAGCATTCATATTCGGTGCGTTCCTAGATAGTCCCGTTAGGCGCTCGGGATGACAATCAGGCCCCTTCCTTGGCGGTCGATTCGTCGGACTTGAGGATGCGCGTGACGGCGCTGCGAAGGTAAGTCGCCTTCACGTTGGCGTTTTCGTCGAGCTTCACCACGACCAGATCTTCCCCCACACGCTTGTCGCCCTGGACGATCTGGGCCACTTTGGCGAGAACGGACCCATTGAGGACGACCCAGTCGCCGTTTTTGATGGTTCCCAGCATTTCCTTACGGACACGAGCTTCGCGCTTCATCGGCATGACGATGAACAACACGAACAAGGCCAGTGGGGCGACCAGGAAGATCAGCGTGTCCATGCCCGCACCGGGGCCGGCGGCGGGTGCGGTCCCATCGGCGAAAAGCCCAGTCAATTCAGCGAGCATTGCGTCCCTTCGTACAGTTCGATCCGGCAAAGCGGGTATTTTATGGCGAATTGGCCCATTGGGCCACACATCTGTTCATGTATTCACTGTATGTGCCTTTTTGAATGGCGTCTCGTGCCCCGCTCATGAGTTGGAGGTAGTACGCGATATTGTGCAAACTGAGCAATGTCGGGCCGAGCATCTCCTCGGCGGCGAACAGGTGGTGCAGGTACGCCCGGCTAAAGTTCTTACAGCAATAACAGTTACAATTTGGATCAAGTGGTAACGGATCATCGGCGTGTTTGGCGTTACGCAGTCTTTGCGGGCCGATGGATGTGAACGCGGAGGCGTTGCGGCCATTGCGTGTCGGCAGCACGCAGTCGAACATGTCGATCCCCGCGGCGATACCAATGAGCAAATCCAGCGGCCTACCCACGCCCATGAGATAACGCGGCTTGTCGGCTGGCAGCATGGCGGCACAAGCCGGTAAAGCGGCATGCATCTGTTCGGGCGACTCACCCACACTGAACCCGCCGAGTGCGTAGCCCGGAAAATCGAGTTTGGCGAGTGCCTCAGCACAACGACCTCGTAACTCCAGGTGCAACCCGCCTTGCACAATGGCAAAAAGCGCTTGATCTTGTCGAGTGTGTGCCGCCTGGCACCGCTCGGCCCAATGGATGGATCGTCGTACTGCGTTGGCAATGACATCCGGAGTTGCTCCGGTCGGCGGGCACTCATCCAGACACATGGCAATGTCGGAGCCGAGGTTTTCCTGGATGCGGACTGCTTTCTCGGGACTCAACTCCAGCAACCGGCCATCGATGTGAGAACGAAATGTGGCAGACTCATCGGTGATCTTGCGAATGGTGGCTAGCGAAAACACCTGAAACCCACCGGAGTCCGTGAGGATCGCGCCCGGCCAGTTCATGAAGCGATGAAGCCCACCGAGCGCCGCGATGCGTTCATGGCCGGGTCGTAACGTGAGGTGATACGTGTTGCCGAGAATGATCTGCGCCCCGGCCGACGCGATCATGTCGGGCGTCAGACCCTTCACCGTGGCCTGCGTACCGACCGGCATGAATACGGGAGTGTCAATGACGCCATGCGGAGTGGTCAATCGACCACAACGTGCAGTTGCGTCATTGGCTACAAGCTGGAATGAAAGTGCCGACATTTGTGAAGAGTTGAAATCGTGATCGGACGTAAGTAAATTCCTTTAAAGGCTTTGCGACGAAACGCATCCATTGCCGCTGTACGACTATGTCATACCACATTGAGTTCGATCCAAGGACCTCCAGCACCCCGGCTGAAATAAATAACATATTGGCGGGTAAAGAGTTACGCCAGGCAACGGCGTTTATTCCGGTCGATTTAATTCTTCTGCAGAGGGGTACCCCAGTCCGGTCTGAAACCAACCTCGCAATGACCTTGAGGGCTTTTTGTTTCGTTGCAAAGCGCCCGCCACCGCCTCACGATGCCAGGTTCAATCGCCACGCAGCTTGAGGCCATACACCGTCAGCTTCTCGCGGACTTCCGTCAGCGAGGTGACGCCGAAGTTCTTGGATTCGAGCAACTCGTCGGCCGTGCGGGTGGTCAAGTCGGCGAAGACGTTGATGCCAAGCCGGCTCATGCACTTTCGGGCACGCACCGACAGGTTCAATTCTGAAACCGGCTTATTGAGGACGGCTTGCTCTTCCGCCGTCAGAGTCTGTTGCGGACGGTAACGTGGCTCGTGGGCCAGTCCTTCGTTAATCGACTGTCCGACACGCAAGCCCTTGGCTCGCATCAGGTCGTGAATCTCATCGAGCGATGTGTCGCCGAAGTTCTTGCTAGCGAGCAACTGTTGCTCGGTGACACGAGTCAGGTCGCCAAGCGTGCGGATATTCATCTTCTTCAGGCAGTTGCGAGCACGCACTGACAACTCGAAATCGGTCACCGCCAAGTCCATGACTTGCGCGAACTTGTTCAGCGGCATGTCATCTTCGGCATGGTAGTACATCGTCTGCGCGGCTTGGGCATCCTTAAGGAACAGCCGGGCGCGCTCATCGGACGGGTCGGCCTTGAGCATGCGCCCGTAGCATTCCGCGGCCTTGTCGTATTTGCCCGTGTCTTCGTAGAGGATGCCGAGATTGTTGACCGCACCGATGGTGATTGGTGGGTATTTCAAGCAGCGTTCGTAATAAGTAATTGCATCTTCGTCGTTGCCGGCAAGATCATTGAGATAACCAAGTTGAAACAGCGCCCCTGTGTGCGATGGATCCAACTCGACCGACCGTTCCAACGACTTGATGGCACCGGCTTTGTCACCCTCAGCACGATGAATGCCGGCTGTCTGAAAGTGGAACTCGGACGAGTGACTCTCAAGGTCTTTGTGCTTGCCCAATACACCACGGGCCGTGGCGACATCGCCTTGCTTCAAGTGAATGCCGGCACGCTGGAGGTTGACCTGGCTGGCGGTATACCCAGTCTTCTCGGCTTTATCGAATGCCTTAAGGGCATCATCAGCGCGATGGCGTGCAACAAGTGCGCGGCCGAGATAAAAGCTACCAAGCGCGGTATCGGCATGTTGAAGCTGCTCGACGGAGCGCTCCATATAGCCGAGAAAGTAGTAAGCGATGCCGAGCTTAAGGTGCAACTTTGGCTTGTTGCCAGTGCCGGCGTCGATTTTGCGTTGCAGCGAATCGGCGGCCTCGCGCAGACTGCGAAGTTGCGTGCCGCCCTGGGCCAGCCCGTTGCGCAGCTTCTGCACGGTGCCCGCGTCGCAATCTTCGTGTTCGACCAGCAGCGCTTTCAGATCGATGAGCGGTTCGCCCATAAGACGTAGTCTCTCTGTGAACCCAAACCGGGTGGAAAGGGAATACTATATGAGGGCCGGCAAGTTTACGCAAGTCCGGGGCAACCTTGGCGGGCCGAGACGTCTGTGGTAGAGTCCCGGACGGTTAGGAGGAGTCTGCAATGAGTGCGGTGGTGCAACAATTATTAACTGCCGAAGATTTGGCTCGTCTTCACGGCGGCGAATATGTCGAGTTGATTGACGGTGTGGTGAAGGAGTTGCCGATGCCGAAAAGACCGCATGGATTTGTAAGTAACAGGTTCGCCTGTGTTCTGACCAACCACGTACTCAGTCATTCTTTGGGTCGCGTGTTCT
>JANLTA010000328.1:0-3378 GCA_031362705.1 Gemmataceae bacterium
GAACATCTCCAGCGCGCCGCACACGATCAGAAGCAAACCAACCAGCGTGATCGCGAGCGGCCCGGCAAAAACAGGCGCGATCATGGCCAGGCAGCCCATGACTATTACCAGCGCGCCACGAGTGCGGCGTCCGGCAATTGACCAGGCGGCCGCGTTGTCGCCGGTGATTTCCACGGAGTTTGCAGGCGTCACGAGTCATTGCTCCAATGCCAGCAACGTGATGATTGACATTACGAATGGAACAGAGCCGGACTCAATGTGAAATCTAGTACGTCTCGCCTTCGACGAACTTGCCGGCGGCACCGCCGGCTCCTGCGCCGCCGTAACGAAAGTGCCAATTCTCGGCGACGCGCACGTTGCTGAAGCTCTCCGCCGTCAGACCATAACGATGGAACCACGGCTTGGCCTTGGTCTTGACCATGTTGTCGATGGTCTTGACCCGCTCAACGCATTCGCTGGTGAGGAACTGATCGCGGGCGGCATGGCCATCTTTGAGGAAATACTCTTTCCAAAACGCCCGGCCACCCAACACGCCGCTGGCCCCACATTCGACAGCCAATTCGACCTGCCGCTTGTAATCGGGGAAATCGACGCCGGCGCTGAGCAGCACCCACGGGCGTTCGCAGGCCTGATCAAGTGCCTTGAGATTATCACGCAGTTGCGCTTCAGTATGCGTCTTGAGCCAGCCGGGGAACTCGGCTTTGTAGACATCGCAGAAGCGCGACAATTGCCGGGCGCTTTCAACGACGGTGTCCACCTTGCGGTCGAGGAAGCTGGCCGCGTCCTTCTTTTCGCCGCCAAACGGGAAGGCGATGGTTTCCAGGAGCATCAGAATGTCGTGCTTCTGGCAATCTTCGTAAACCTGTTTGATAAAGCGGAAGTTGTGCTCAGCCGACTCCATTTCTGTCGGCTCAAATTGAGCCAGCAGCTTCACCGCATCAGCGCCCATCGACTTGATCTTGGCCACCGACCAGCCCGGCTCGAACGCGCCCATCGGAGCGCCGTACTTGTTTTTCTCGCCGCCGGACTTTTCCACACGCACGAGCAAGCCAGTGTTGCGAGGAATGGACTGCGTGATCAACGAGTTCCACACGCCGTAATAGGCATCGACCAGGAGTGCCGAGCCGTGCGGCCCCAGTCGGGCGGCCAGGTGAATCTTGGCTTCGACAATTTCTTCGTAAGTCGGCTCGCGGTCCTCGCCTTTCTTCTTGAGGCTGTCCTTGATCATCGAGATCATCGAGCTGTTCTGATCCAGCGCGACCATCGTCAGGGTGCCATTGGGATTGGCAATCCGTTGCAACCCGCGGAACTTGCCGGGGGTGAGTTGCAATCCAAGGATGCGAGTGGCGGCGGTGCGCGGCGCGGACATGGCTCGTGTCTCCGGTGCGGTCTGAAGCGGGAAAGTTGTTTTATGAGCCAAAGGGGCCGGGGCATCACCCGGATTCTTGGTAGTGGGTCAGGAGTGTGTTGATGGGGGACGATTACCAAACATAGACACAGTCACGGCAACGCCAATAAGACTAGCCACCGTTCCAAACCATAAGTACCAGACGCCACAATAAACTGCTACCCAAGCAAAGACACAGCCCCAAAAGGCTTCACTGATAATCATGGCCCAAAGCAAATATTTGTTGTACATGCTGATGGCTGGCCTCACTTCCGATATGCCTGCCCACTTTTGCAAACATACCGCGCCAAGCGCAAATGCTACTTCGAAACGCTCGGTGCCACTGGCTCCGGTGCATCAGTGCGGCGGTCGCGGGTTTCGCCGGCTTTCAGGAGTTGAATCACGGCCATTTGCCCTGCGTCGCCGAGGCGGACCGTGGCCAATCGAAGGACACGGGTGTAACCGCCGCTACGGTCAACAAAACGCGGGGCAATGTCCTGGAAGAGTTGCTGGACGGCGATCTTGTCGGACAGTTTGGCGGCAGCGCGGCGACGGGCGTGCAGCGTGCCTTCCTTCGCCAACGTGATCAGCTTTTCGACGAACGGCCGCAGTTCTTTGGCCTTGGGCAATGTCGTGGTGATCTGCCCGTGCTCAAACAACGATCGCGTCATGTTGCGAAACATGGCTAACCGGTGACTGGCATTTCGGCCCAATATGCGGCCGGCTTTCCTGTGACGCATCGTCAACTCCAATAGCAAACCGTCGCCTACTTGCGGGCGCCGGTCGGCAAGCGCGTGCCCAGGGACAGGCCGCGTTCCTCAAGTTTCTCTTGTACTTCCTTCAGCGTGGTCTCGCCGAAGTTGCGGACTTCAAGCAACTCTTCTTCGTTGCGAATCACCAGGTCGCGCACCGTCGTGATCCCTTCGGATTCCAGGCAGTTGGTCGCGCGGACCGACAACTCCAACTCGGCGAGGCTCATGGCCAGCTTCTTTTCCAATTCGTGATCGATGACATCGATGATGACACCGGTCGGCTCGGCCCGCTCGTCGATCGGCAGTTCCGGCCCCGGCTCGGCGTATTGCACGAACGGGTTCAAGTGCTTACGCATGATCTTGGCCCCTTCAACAAGAGCCATCTGCGGACGCACCGTACCGTTGGTCCAAACTTCCAGGATCAGCTTGTCGTAGTTGGTCTTCTGACCGACGCGGGTTTCCTCGATTTCGTATTTCACGCGGACGACCGGCGTGAAACTCGAATCGATCGGGATCATACCGATTTCGCGCTCGGTGCCGACGTTCTCTTCCGATGTGCGATAGCCGCGGCCATTTTCCACGGTCATTTCGACGACAAACGGCACGTCGCCGGTCAGCGTCGCAATCACATGTTCGGGGTTCACGATCTGAATGGCATCGTCGGCCAGGATATGGGCGGCGGTGACGACGCCGGCCTCGTGGCGGGAGATGCGCACCGTTTTGGGCAAGTCGCTGGTGTTCTTGATCACCAGACTCTTGATGTTCAGGACAATGTCCGTGACATCTTCGACCACACCAGGGATGGTGGTGACTTCGTGCTGCACGCCCTGAATCTTGATACGGGTGACAGCCGAGCCTTCGAGGCTGGACAACAATACTCGCCGCAGACTGTTGCCTACGGTGCTGCCGAAACCGCGTTCGAACGGCTCGGCGACAAACTTCCCGTAGGTGTCGGTGAGCGCGCTGAAATCGCAGTTGACATTGCTGGGCAGTTCCAAGCCGCGCCATCGAATACGCATAGTTCGCCTCCGGGCGGCCCGCGATCGGGCCGGAGATTCCATTTAAGGTCGAAGTCTGTGACGCCGAGCGTCACCGCGACACGAACTCGATAATCAAGTTCTCGCGGACTTCCTGGATATGCGGATCGACATCGCCCCGCGACGGCATGCGCGTCATGCGCGCTGTCGGCGGATCGGTCGAAACCACTTCCAGATAATCGGGCAACATCGGCGGGCTGTC
>JANLTA010000342.1:0-9552 GCA_031362705.1 Gemmataceae bacterium
GTCTTCAACGCCGGTCAATGAATCATGGAGAGCCTTATCAAATGTGCCGTTGAGTTTAGCGGGACGAAGTGTCGCCAAGTCACCGGGGAATTTCGGCGCGGTACCAAGGACTACCGCGGCACTCACACCCAATGCGTAGGCATCCCAGGAAGGTTCGGGCCGGGCGTCGCGCCAGGCTTCAGGCGGCAGGAAGTAGGGCGTGCCGCTGACGTCAGTGTCAACTTCCTGCGTGGAACCAAGATCCATGGCGAGGCCGAAGTCTACGAGCACCGGTGTCGCATCCGGCCGCCGCATCAGCACGTTGGCGGGCTTCACATCGCGATGAACCAATCCGGCGGCGGCAACGGCCGTCAACGCATCGGCCAACCTGGCAAAACAGTTGCGAGGCGACGCCGGTACCACGGCTCCGAGTTCATCTCCCACCACAAGTTCCATCAGCAACACCCAGTAATTGCCTGCTCGCTGGGCGCGCAGCACGCGAACGACGTTTGGATGGCGCACCCGCGCGGCCAAAAGTGCCTCGCGAACGGCTCGACCGTGACTAAGCAACTTGACGGCGATGAGCGCGCCCGTTGCAGTGACCCGTCCGGAGAACACACAACCCTGGCCTCCACCGCCGAGATATTGCTCGATCATGACGCCCGGTACTTCAATATCGGGATGATCTTCCGGTAGCCGCGCGTCGCCAGTGACTGTCAGCGGCGCGATGCGGCCATGATGCATTTGCACGTCAGTCTCAGCCAACACACCGGTATCAAGCCGGGCAACGGCACTGAGTAAGTCGGCCAGCGGACGGCCGGCAAAAGCGTCGGGACGAAACGGCATCATGATCTCCAGACTTTGGAGCAGGGCAAATAACACGATTGGGCGATTCCTTCAACCGGAGAACGAACGCATACGATTTGCTTGCAACGAAAAACGCTTCGAGGCGGCACGAATTGTAATGGTTACACCGAGAGCATCGATGGGTCATACACTGCCGAAATATCTTTACCGCGGAGTACGACGATGGAACCGATGGCGTATGCGATGGCAGGGGCCGGCTTGGTGCTCGGCGTGGCGATTGGTTTCCTGTTCGGGAAAAAGGCCGCCATGCCGCCGATGATGGCGGAGATTCCGCAGCGGCCAATACCGCCTGCGGTTAAGAAACCATCGGGCGAACCATTGCGGCTCCTGGCAATCTTGCAGCGCGAGGGCCGGCTGCTCGATTTTCTCCTCGAAGACATTACCGCATATCAGGATGCCCAAATCGGGGCGGCCGTTCGCGACATTCACCGCGGTTGCAGGAAAGCCGTTGAAGAACATTTGGTTCTGGAGCGCATCCTGGCCGGCGATGAAGGCCAACCCGTGACCGTGCCGACGGGTTTCGACCCCGCCTCGATTCGGTTGACTGGAAACGTGACCGGGCAGCCGCCATTCAACGGCACGCTGCAACATCACGGCTGGCGCGTCAAAGAGTTGAAGCTGCCGGAAGCAGGCGAGGGCCGCGATGCGTTCGTGGTAGCGCCGGCGGAAGTGTCGTTGGCGTAGCCCGGGTATCGCCCGTCTGCGGTTGGATCCTGACCCGCGCCGCCTACCGACTACTTCAAGTTGATCGCCCATCCCAACCCGCACGCCGATGGATGCGACCGTCCGAATCAATGGTACCAACGAATGGCGGTCGCGGTGTGTGCCACCAGCGGCGAAGATCCACGAGTGGCAAATAGGCCCAACGCGCATGCCGTTTCAACCAGGTCGTCACGCCCGATGGCTTTGCGCTCTGGCCGCCGCCTTTAGCCTCTGATGCCCAACGCGAGTACAAGGATTGATGGGGATTGACGATTTGGCTGCGACTCTCAGTCTTGCGCGCGATAAACCACAGGGCGACCGGGCGCGGTGAAAAACCCCACGCCCCCAGATTGAAGTGATCGCACGAGCCAAGCGTGTATTGATACACACGCCAAGGATGGAGAAACTCCAGCGATCCTGATACAAGAAGTTCGACGAGAAACGCCCGTTCAATCACGAAGCCATTGGCCGCATAAAAATCCCAAAGCAAAGTCGGGCTGAGTTGATAGAAGCCGTGGTCGATGTAGTTGGAGGCCACTGCCATATGCACGGCGCGGCCACCGACACGGGCGGTTACTTTATCTTCTTTGTTGGCTTCTTGCGATATTCTTTGAGATAATCGCGCAACAAATCCGGCGAGTCGAACTTCACGCCGTGTTCTTCGCAGAGTTCGCGCGACTTCCACAGCGTGCGTATGGCTTTCTTCAATTGCCCGGCATCGTGATAAAGAATGGCGAGAAGGTCGTAACGGTCGGAAAGGTCGGCGGGGCGATATAGTTCTCGAAAGAAAATCAATTGTTGTTTGTCTTTGGCCGATTGCCACAGCCGAAGTATTTGCGCTATCTCGTGTTTTCGAAAAGCGATGGCGCTCACGAGATCGGTTCGGGCTTCGGCAATCAGGGATCGACACTCGGCCGCGAATATTCCTTGGCGATGAGGATCGCCACGTTCAACCAAGACTTCAAGGCGCGGCACGTGTTTCATTGCCGCACTGCGGTCGTCCCGTTCGTATAGATCTTCAAGCACACGATCAAATAACTTGTTGACTTCCGACCAAAGGTCGGCGGTTGGCTTATTGGGACTGCGGGCGCGGATCTTTGGGTTGATGCTCGGGGAAGAACCGTTTCTGTTCTTTGGTGTAACTATCCCAGCGTTCCCATTCTCGCCCTGCGCGATCTTGCCGTTCGCGCTGACGCCGTTGCGCCTGTCGCCGGTATCTTGACTTCTTGTGTGGCTGGCTTTTCCGATCATGACCTCGCCCCGGCTGATGCTTCTTCCCACCCTTGGGTCCGCGCTTCTTATCACTCGCCATCTTAGCCTCCTACCGTCGATCCACGCAACATGCAATCAGGTCCTTATGATTGCAAGTATGGCGGACTGGATAGGTCGGATTGAGTACGGTGCCGAGGTCTACGCCCCGTGGTAGTCAATCTCCTTCACTTCAAGTGCGTGTTTCACAATGAAGTCACGGCGCGGTTCGACTTTCTCACCCATGAGGGTGCGGAACATCTCGTTGGCGGCTTCAGCATCGTCCATAGTCACTTGCAGCATCGTCCGGTTCTTCGGGTCAAGCGTCGTTTCCCAAAGCTGCTCAGGGTTCATTTCCCCCAAGCCTTTGAACCGGGTGACGGTGATGCCGCGTTCGCCAAGCCTGCGGATGTCCATCGGCAACTCGCGCAAGTGTGGCAACAACTTCGTCGAGTCGCCGTGAATCAGCTCGAACTTGATCGGTGGCTCCCGGCCAGCGATGCGTTCCTGCGGCGTGAGATCGGTCAGGCCCAAACCGAACTCGCGGAACTTTTCCAGGTTCCGGTTGATGCCTTTCATCTCATGCAACTCGTGCCGGGTGTAGCGCGTCTTGATCGTTCCGTTAAGGCTCTCTTCGCCTTCTTCGGTGAGTACCAGGTCGTAACCGAGCCTGGCCTGCTCCGCCGTGATGAAGACATCGGCATCTTCCGACTTCGCAAACCAGTGATCCTTGCCGGCAAACGTGACCTGGCAAACGGGCAACTGGCCATTGTTGGCATGTGGAATCAGGTAGCGCAAGCTGAATCCACGTCGCTCGACAATTTGCAGGCCCGCGTCCAGCTCACCCGAGAGTTGCACCAGTCGCTTTAGTTCTTCGCCGGCGAACGCCGGCCGATCGAGGAAGTGCGCTTTCACGCTCGTGTTCTTGATGCCGCGATCGTACAGTTCTTTGTCCATATCCTCGGCAGTGCGCACGAACCGTGTTTCCTTTTTCTGCGTCACCGAATACAGCGGCGGCCGGGCGACGTAAATGTGGCCCGACTCCACCAGCTTGCGCATCTGGCGGTAAAAGAATGTGAGCAACAGCGTGCGGATGTGCTGGCCGTCCACGTCGGCGTCGGTCAGGATGATGACTTTGCCATAGCGACAACCGGCAATGTCCTCAGAGTTGCCGATGTCCACACCAACAGCGGCAATGAGGCTAGCAATTTCTTCGTTGGCCAGCAGTTTCTCAAGTCGCGCCTTCTCGACGTTGAGGACTTTGCCACGCAATGGCAAAATGGCTTGATACATGCGATCCCGGCCACCCTCGGCCGACCCGCCGGCCGATTGACCTTCGACAAGAAACAATTCCGAGGCATCGCGGTCGCGGGTCGTGCAGTCCATGAGCTTGCCCGGTAAGCCGCCGCCGCTGAGAATCGACTTGCGGTCTTTGAGGGCCTTCTTCGCTTTCTGTGCCGCTTCACGCGCCTCTGCGGCCAAGGCGATCTTCTTCAACACCTTCATGGCGATCTTGGGATTCTCTTCCAGCCATTTGGCCAGCGCCTCGTTGACGACGCTGGAGACGATGCCCTCCACTTCCAAGTTGTTTAGCTTAACCTTGGTCTGGCTTTCAAACTGCGGCTCCGGCACTTGAATACTGACGATGGCCGTGAGACCCTCGCGGAAGTCCTCGCCGATCGGGCTGATGTTCTTGAAGATCTCTTCCTTAGTGCCATAAGCGTTCAGCGCACGAGTCACTGCCGCGCGGAAGCCGGAAAGGTGCGTGCCGCCGCCAGGGTTGTAAGCGTTGTTGGCGTATGCGCGCACGCGCTCTTCTTCGCCGGCAATTGAATATTGAAGCGCCACTTCGACGCGGACGTCGTCCAACGTCTTGTCCACGTAGATCGGCTCGTGGATCACTTCGTCGGAGCGGTTAAGGTACTTCACATACTCGGCGATGCCGCCTTCGTAGTGAAACAGTTCCTTCTTGCCGTTGCGTTCATCATGCAGCGTGATGGCCAGTCCCTTATTCAGGAACGCCAACTCACGCAGACGATGCTCCAATGTGTCGTAATCGAAGGTGACACCGTGGAAGATTTCCGGATCGGGCCGGAACGTGACCGTGGTACCGGTCTTGCCGTCGGGGGCCGCGCCGAGTTCACGCACTTCGGTGACTGGTTTGCCGCGCTCGTACTCCTGGGCATACACGCGGCCATTGCGGCGAACACGGGCTTCCGTCCATTCGCTCAGCGCGGTGACAGCTTTCGCACCCATGCCGTGCAAGCCGGCCGAGACCTTGTACGCTTTGTTATCGAACTTCGCGCCGGCACCGACCGTCGTCAGAACGACTTCCAAAGTGGAGCGGCCGGTTTCTTTGTGAACATCCACGGGAATGCCGCGGCCATCATCGACGACACCGCACGACCCATCGACATGCACGATGACGCTGATGTGTTTGCAATGGCCGGCGAGGGCCTCGTCCACCGAGTTGTACACCAATTCGTAAACGAGATGATGCAATCCCTTGGGTCCGGTGTCGCCGATATACATGCCCGGCCGCTGCCGAATGTGGGCCGCATCTCGCAGGACTTTGACATCCTCACCCTCGTAGCGAGCATCATTGCGAATCGTGTCGTCAGCCATAAAAACGGGCGTCCTGATGGTCCGCGGGCGAACGGGTATTCTATGGTTTTGGCCACTTACGAACTAGGCAATTCTCTCAAATAACGTCGTCGTAAATGATGCGCCTATAACATGTTGCGCTGATTGGTCATTTCAATTGTTGCATTCGGTTAACGTACTAGGTACTGTGTTATTTTGAGGGTAACATTGAGGTCGATATGGTCGCTGTCAGGTTGGCGAAAGGCGATTGGGGAAAAGCATGGCGAGCCATGATCGAAATCGGGCCAATTCGATTGATTGCTGAAGATCCGATCTACGAGGTATTGCCGGCACATCTTGGCTTGTTGACGTCGCACGGGTTCAAATACGAGATAGTTCCGCCTCGAACGCAGCGAACAGGTAAGCGTCGCCATGGCAAAACCGATTAGAAGCGTCGACATATATCTTCCATTGGACTACAACGATGGCAGACCAATTCCAGATTCCAAGTATGTTGCTCTACAACACGAACTATTGAGTCGATACGGTGGCGTGACCTGCATTCACCGGCAATTTCCGCTTCAGGGAATCTGGCAAGCGGAGACAATTGCGTATCACGATCGTGTGATCGTGCTGAGTGTCATGGATTTTCGAAATGAAACGCAACTGGACAGTCTTCGCTACCTCGTCAAACTCAAAGACCGCCTCAAGAAACGTTTTGAGCAACTCGAAATACTGATAACGGTCTGCGAAATGTTGGCAATATGACCAAGACGGTCACATCCCCGCAGAACGAAAACGCAAGTCTTTCAACGTTTGCCCAGGCAGCAACGTTTTCATGGCTTCCAGCAGCTTGCGCTTGTGAAACGAAGACAGCTCCTGGAGCAGCACACCGCCGCGAACTTCGATCTCCAGTACACCCCGTTTGATGGCCAACACGCGCGATTGGCCGGCCACGATTTCGCCAGCGGCTTTGGCCCACGCATCTTCAATCCGCTTGCGTTCCGAAGTGCGACCCCAACCGCGCGAGACAAATAGCTGTGCGATCACGTCTTTGAGCGGTTCGGGGCCTTTGGCTCGTGCGTAGTACGTGATTCCCGGGTTGTGGTTACGCATGATCGAATCCATTCGACATCACGACAACGGCATGACCAAGTACTGGTAGCTCGGCCCGCTGCGGAACATCGCGGGGCGGGTAGAGTCGCTGATTTCCAGGGTCAGCGGGTCTTCGGGTTCCAGCACTTTGAGCATGTCGATCATGTACTGCGGGTCGAAGTTCACGTCGATCTTGCCGCCATCGTACTCGATCGGCATCTCCACGTGCGATCGGCCTGTTGCCGCGCCCTGCGCTTGCAGCGTGAGTTTGCCCGGCGTGAAATGAAAGCTCACGCGTTTGCTTTCATCGTCGGTCATGATCGCGGCCTGCCGAACGGCGGAGAGAAACGGCCCGACCGCCAGCGGTACTTTCGCGCCGAACTTCTTCGGCACGATGTCCTTGTACGGCGGATAACGGCCTTCCACAAGGCGCGAGTAAATGATCGCCCTGCCCGTTTGGAACAGCACTTCGTTTTGCTTCAGCGAGACTTTGACCAACTCCGCATCGTCCACCAGGTTGCGTTCGAGCAGTGCCATCGCTTTCGTCGGCACCAGGTGTTGGCCGTCTTTGGTCGAGTGGCCGCCCACGCTCTTGGCTTCGCCGGTGATGATCGCAAGCCGCTTGCTGTCGGTCGCGACCAGCTTGGCCATGTCGCCATCGAGTTCCCACAGCGCACCGGTCATGGCGTAGCGGGTGCTTTCTTTGGCAGCAGCGAAAATCGTGCGATGGATCATGGTTCGCAGGCTGCCGGCCGTCAGTTCGTGGTATTTGCCATCGGCAAACGTCGGCACATCAGGGAAGTTGGCAGCATCTTCCGAAGGCATTTCGAATTCGGTACTTTTCCCGACGACCATCACCCGCTCGCTGTTGGCGTCAATGGTCAGGCGGTCATCCGTCGATTCGCGAAGGATCGAAAGCAACCGGGCACAGGGCAGAATTGCTTCACCCGGTTTGACCACGCTAGGGCTACGCACTTCGAGGCGAATGCCGAGTTCCAAGTCGGTGGCCATCAGCGTGCAGCGGTCACTGGTGGCAATGGCTTTGATGTTCTTGAGTATCGGCTTCACGTCCTTGGCAGCGGCGGCGGCCGCGACCAACTGGCAATCCTGAAGCAACGCTTCCCGTTCGCAATCGAGCTTCATGGCTCGTTCCCCTCGTCATCCGTCTTACTTAAAGAAGATAGTATTTTAATACGGTAGTAGTGGTAGTAAGGCACGTCCTTTTCGTTCACCGTTTGCCGAATCCGAAAAGATTTTCCAACAATCGTCGGCACGATAGACGATGACACCGCCGTTGATGGGTTGTCGATATCGCGTTGATGACCCATCGCCTGCGCCGATGATCAATCGCGTCATTTGTTGATCGCGTCGGCAAGCATCAATCGACGCTTTTCCGCCAACGCGCAATTGACAGGTTGCCAACGGCTCAGCATCGGAGCCATCAACGGCGATCATGCCCGCGACAGCACGCGCAATTCGCGTGCCAGCGGGAAGCTGACGTGCTCTTCCCGGACGGTTCGCTCTTCCACGGTAGCATTGAAGCGATCGCGCAGATAGTTCACGCATTCGGTGACGACATCTTCCGGAGCGCTGGCCCCGGCCGTGATCAACACGCAGTCCGAATCGTTGAACCACTCATCGCGCAGCTCGCCAACGCCGTCCACCAGATAAGCAGTCCGGCCCAGAGCCGCGGCGACCTCGGCCATGCGCTGGCTGTTCGAGCTGTTTTGGCTGCCCAGCACCAAGACCAGATCCGCCTGGGGCACCAACTCCTTGATGGCTTCCTGGCGATTTTGAGTCGCATAGCAAATGTCGTCCTTGTGTGGACCGACGATCTGAGGGAAGCGTTTGCGCAGCGCGCCGACAAGAACCTGAGCTTCGTCAACACTGAGAGTCGTCTGCGTGAGCCAGGCAATCTTGACATCGGGCGGGAAACGCAGCCTGCTCACGTCGGCGATGGACTCAACCAGCGTAATAGCCTCCGGCGCTTCACCCATCGTGCCGACAATTTCCTCATGCCCTTCGTGGCCGATCAACACGATTTGATAGCCTTCCTGCGCGAACCGCAGTGCTTCCAGATGCACTTTGGTCACCAGCGGGCACGTCGCATCAATGGCGCGAAGATTTCGGCGGACGGACACTTCCCGAATCTGCGGGGAAACGCCGTGGGCACTGTACAGCACAGTGGCACCTTCGGGAATCTCCTCAATGTCATCGACGAAGATCACACCCTTGGCACGGAAGCGCTCGACGACCGGCCGGTTGTGAACAATTTCGTGGTACGCATAGATCGGCGTGCCGAATAGCTCAATGGCCCGGTCGAGACTTTCGATGGCCATGTTGACGCCGGCACAGAAACCGCGCGGGGTGGCGAGGATCACTTTCATGTTGAGATTATAACCGCAGGCGCGCGAAAAAGCCCACTCAGTTGTGCCAAGTGGGCATTGAATTCGTCTTCTCTGTGTTTTCCTTTGTGCCCTCTGTGTCTTTGTGGTGAGTTCTTAAAACCAACCACAAAGACACAAAGGGCACGAAGTAAGCACGAAGAAAACCAAAACTTGGATTTGCCGTGATTACTTCTTCTTCTCGATGCTCGTCACTTCAACCCACTTCTTGCCGTCTTTTTCAGTGACTTTGCCTTTGACGGTGATATCGTGCTTGCCTTTGCAATAGTCGCTATGGTGCTTCTTTTCCGAAGCCGCGTCGAAATAGTACTTCACGTCCTTGCCGTCTTCCTTCACGGTGAGGACGGTCTGACATTTCGGGAAGTCCCTGTCCTTCAGCTCGCACTTGGCGCAGCACGCCGTGCCTTTGAGTTCCTTTTCTTCGACCTTCTTGTCAGACTTTTTGTCTTCCTTCTTTTGGAAAGACAGGGCCGGGCCGGCTGTCAGGCCGAGACCGAGTACGCCGACGACCAACGCGAACAGTAAACGAGTCATGGTCATGCCTCCACTGGTGGGAATAACACCGCGGGCACGACAATGGCCGCGCGGACACTGAGCTTTTAGTCATAGTATCGGCACAATCCGTGCGATACTAGCGTCAGGCCGCCATTTTTGCCAACTTTGACTGTGGCAC
>JANLTA010000378.1:0-2165 GCA_031362705.1 Gemmataceae bacterium
CGATGGCATAGCCGCCAACGTTCGAGGTCGCAGTCGCAGCTGAGACGAAGGTGAGCGTACCAGTGGTTGCCGTTGCAATGGTTTCGCCGTTCTTTAGGCCCATGACTGTGCCGGTCAATGCCGGGTTGCCATCGCCGTAGAGCCGCTCCATCGAATCCGCGAAATAGGTCAGCGTCGCAGGATTGATCGACAGGGAACCCGCAACGAACGTGAATCCGTAACCTACCTCGGACAACAGCGTGCCCAAATCCGGAGCTATGTCGCTGACATAAAGCCCCACGCCGCTTGAGCTTGTGGTCGAGGTAGTGAATCCCGGCCCGCCCGAATATGAATAGGCGGCGCCGTCCCCGTTCACGAGACCTGTGATCGTCGCCGTGAACGCAGGATTTGGCTCGCCATAAATTCGGGAATCAGCGTTTGCGGAAACTGACAGGATGGGCTGGAGAGCGTAGATGAAGAGATTACCCGTCTGGGTGATCGCGACAGGCGGCTCCGCATCGTAGTTGCGGTTGTAGAGATTGTTTCCCGTCAAGCCACCGAGCACCACCGCTGTCCAATCCTGGGCGTAGATCAGGAAACGACCGCCGCCGGTCGGATTTACCGCGCCAGCTCCGGCGTTGTTGATGAATCCACCTCCCAAGGAAGCAAGAACTATCGAAGAGCCCGTGACGCTCGCGGTCAGATTTCCGTTTGCGCCAATGACCACGTCACCATTCGACGTGCCAAGATTCTCCACAAGAATTGTTCGCGCGGTGATGCTCCCAAGCGTGATGTCACCGCTCGCGACATTTGTCTTGCCGGTGCCTGCACTAAGTCTCAGCCATACGTCTCCCGAACCGGCATCGATCAGTTTACCGGCGGCCGTTGCGATCACCGCCTCGCCGGGATCGCGTTGGATGTCGACGACACCCGCGACCAAGTTCTCATTCGCGATGATCGTGATGTCGCCGTTGTCTGTTGTGATGTTTGCATTGATGAATACGCTGCGCCCCGCCTGCAGCAACAAATCCCCGCCATCGCCGAGCGGGTTGTTGACGAAAATGTCGTCGAGGATTGTGATATCGTTGTTGGCTTGGAGCACGACGTTCGTACCCGCTTCGAGCAATGCTCTCAACGCAGACACGGCAAGGGTCACGGTCGAATCGGGCCGATAATCGAACGTCGCCTGTGGAACTGTAATCCCAGAACCGCTGATCCCCAATGTGAACAGATAGGCCGCGCCCGCGCCGTCGCAACATTGTGAAAAGCCGTCGTCACCATGTGCACCTGTCGCGAGGCGCCCCCCGTCCAGTGAAACAGAGTTTCCGATGTTGTCTCCGAAGTTGAGTGAGAGATTGACGTCAATATCGTTCGGGCCGGTGTAGTCATGGCCGATTTGACTGTGCAACGCTCCACCATTGAACACCGCATCTGAGAATGTGAACAGAAAAATCGCGCCACATTCGTTGCAGGTTTCGGGCGGCCCTTGATCGTTGGCGACACCAACGGCCAATAGGCTGCCGTCCAGCGAGACGCTGATTCCGAATCCGTCACCGCCTCCGCCAAGGTTGTTGTCGTTCAACTGGCCCGCAAGATTTACATCCCTGACACCGGTATAACCGTCGCCGATTGTGCCAACCAAACTACCGCCAGCAAATTCTGACGAAGCAAAAGTAAAGAGGTACGCGGCGCCGCAGTCCACGCAATTATCAAGCGCCCCATCGTCAAGCGGCGCTCCGACAACAAGCCGTGTGCCATCCAAGGAAACTTTTCGGCCAAAGGAGTCGCCGAGTTCGCCGAATCCGTCGCCAATCTCGATCAGGGCTGACATGTCGACGTCGCCGGGACCGTTATAGCCGTGACCTATTTGACCGACGAGGGTTCCGCCAGTGAAGGGCGAGGCGGCAAATGTGAATAGATACGCCGCGCCGCAATCGGTACACGTGTTGGTTGCCCCGTCGTCTTTTCCGGCTCCGATAGCAAGGCTATTTCCGCTCAGCGACACGTCCGAGCCGAACCAATCGCCGGCCTGCAGATCCGAAGATACGTCGATGTCGTTGGGTCCGGCATAGCCGCCTCCAATCTTGCCGACCACTGCTCCGCCGTTGAAGGCAAGATTCGAGAACGTGATCAGATAGGCAGCCCCGCAATCGCTGCAGCTGTTGAGGAAACCGTCGTCGCGACGC
>JANLTA010000390.1:0-1721 GCA_031362705.1 Gemmataceae bacterium
CATTGGTGCCGATCATTGAGGCGGCACTTGGGTCGTAGTTGTCTATTGTAGCGTGGGGCTGGCGGAGGTCGATGGGCTCGGATGGCCGTTAGCCACTACTGATTGCGGCTTCGGCGGTTTGCTCGGCCTGGAGCGCTTGCCACTGCTCGGCGAATCGACTCAGCCCTTCTTTCATCCACCGGCCGGTTTCTTCCAGCACACTCTTCAGACTGAAGTTTGCCAGATTCACTCGTAGCGATTGCAGGACACTCACAATCACACTGCGCCGATGGGCTCCCTTGGCGGTCTTGTTGGTCCGACCGGCTTTGCGGTCTTGAGCCGGACTTCGCAAGTTACGCTCGGATTGATTGTTGGTCGCCTCCACCGCCGGCTCCAACACAAACGTGAACAACTCCTCCGCCATCACCAACCGTGCCAATTCGTTGACCAGATTCGTGAAGTCACGCTCGTGCGGCGGCATCTGGGGCGTCGTCTCATCGGGATGCGGCAGCAGCAACTCACACAGCCGACCTTCCAACTCCGCCACCCGTTGCTTGCGGCCTTCTTCGCCCAAGCGACCATCCGCCGCCGAACGCTTGCCGTCGCGAAAGATCTCCAACAGCCCGTCCAAGAAACGCTGGTACTTGGATTCGTTGGGATACATCAAGGCCAGCTTGATCGCCTTACGCAACAGATGTGCCCAGCATTTCTGTGCCCGCGTGAATCGGCCATTGTAGACGCCGGCATCATCGCTCACGCCAATGCCGTTGAACACGCCCGGCGGCAACATCGCGTCCAGCGTGGCGTCGTCCTTGTGGCAACCGAACAGAAACACTTGATGGCACTGCGAGGCAAACGCCCACAACGAACATTTGTCGTTGCCGACTTTCCAACCGGTCTCGTCCATATAGACAATGGCCGCATGGGCGATCAACTGGCACAGTGTGTCATATTCCTCTTCCCAGTGATTCGCTAATTGGCGCAACAAAGCATCGGCCTGGGATTTGGACAACGGCAACTGACAGAAAAAGTCCAACACCTCACAAGCCTTGTCGATGGAGATGCCGATGAGGTACACCAAGAACGCCAACACGACTAAGATCTCAAGCCCATACTCACAACGCGACGTGACCCCGGGAATGCGGGGCTCTTTGCCGTCCGGCCCCGCGAAGATGCGATAGCCCACACGCACCGCTTTGCCATCAAGCAAACGCCAGACGGCTCGTTCACGTACCAGTTGGCAATCGGCGCGGCGAACGTTGTCGGGATAAATATCGTCCACGTGTTCCGCCTCGGCGAACTTCAGGGCCGTCGGCGTCCGGCCGGGCGATTTCTTGCGTCGGCGTCGGCCTCGGCGCCGTTCGATTTCCGCCTCGACACTATAGGAGTCGTTGGACGTTGGCGGTTTGGCAGGAGAAGACGTCGCTTCGCGGGTCACTTCGGGTTCATACTGTGCGAGACGTTGAGTGAGTCGACGTTTGTCCGCTTCCAGTCGTCGGTTGGTTTGATGGAGTTTGTCGAGGATGTCGAGCAACTGCTCCACGGAGAGTTTGCCGCTGCGAGCGTCGCTGCGAACCTGGGCAAGATCGAGAACCAAGTGGGGACCATCCATGAGCAGAGCACCGCCGGTTCAGAGATTCAGGGGAAATAACCAAGCCGCGAAGCTCCATCGTTCCCCAGGCAATGGGGAGCGAATCCAGGGCGTCATGGAACGATGGAGCCCGATCGTGGTGCGTCATCAA
>JANLTA010000392.1:0-2553 GCA_031362705.1 Gemmataceae bacterium
CCATGATGGCGTAGAGCGTGGCCGGATCGGTGCTGGCAGGCGCTGTATTGCCTGAGGTTATGTCGCGCATTCCGCCGAGTTCGCGCCCTGCATCAAAGAGGGTGCCGAGCATCTGGAACAGGACCGGCGATGGCCCTGGAAACTGCGGCTGATAGATCGCGTCCCTGATGTTGCTGCCCAGGGTGTTGACGACCTTGAACTCGCCGATCTTGAAACGCACGTTGCCGGTGTGCATCGACAATTGCGATCCGATGAAGCCGCCACCAGCATTCTGCAAGTGTCCGGCGTCGAACATCTGGTTGATCGATGTGTTGATAGCCTCGTTGATTGGACCCAACAAATGGCCCCAGCCCAACGGGTACACAGCCGAGTCCGGGTTTGGAATGAAGCCGTAGGGTATGTAATAGCGCTTGCGGTCCACGCGGCTGATGCGCGGGCCGTCTTCGCCGCTTTCGTCAATGTCGATGCTTTCAGCGGTCAGTTCGTACCCGGCGACAATGCGCACGACCTCAGACGATTCTTCGTGCAAGGTGACGATATAGGGCTCGGCATAGCCGTCGTCGTCCAAGTCCCAACGGCGGTGCTGCTCTAAAAACTTCTGCGGCGCGTCCTTGTCGCCGTCTGGGCCTGATCGCGCGGCGTGGTTGAACTCAAGGAACGTGCCAGAGCGAATCCGCTCTTCGATCTCGTAGGGGTAAAGTTCGAAAACCTCAGTGATGCGAGGCGCGGTGTCGAGCGATCTGGCGTGATAGTTGACGACGAGGTTTTCGTACTTGACCAGCATCGACTTGGGGCGCTTGAGCACCGGATCGTAGAACACCTTGCGGGCAGCGGCACCAATGACCGGCAACCGGCGCAAGAGCATGTCGGTGTCCGGCTGCCACTCACGTGATTGGGACAGCAATTGCCACGACATGTGTGCTGACACGCGGTCGGCACGTGCGCGCTTGGCACCGGGCTTCACATAAAACGCGGGCTGGGTTGGCTGGGTGAGCGGCTGACCGTCCTCACCCTTCTGAATCTCTAAAGTCTCAGGGTTGACGACAGGTTGCGCCGACTGCGGGTCCATCACGGGTTGCCCGTCAGGGCCTATAACCGGCTGGCCGTCATCAGGACCAACCACGATACCCTTGACCACGTCACGGCCTTGGATGATCGACGGATAGGCGCTCGCTGCAAAATCGTTGGTTGCCATAGACAACAAAGGCCAGACGATGCGGCTGGCGTTGGGCCACGGGTAGTTTTTCGGTGGTGACTTTTGCAGCGCCAAGGCTTTGTAGCGCTCAACCTGTTCGAGCCACTCTGACCTCGACAGTTTGTCGATTTCGTACTCGCGTTTGGCGCGGTCGCCGATTGTGCCGAGCATAGATTTTTCAAGTTCGGCGGCGATGTTTGGCGACGAGGCCCATTGAGCGAGTTTGCGGAAACTCTCAGGGATTTGAGGTTGCTGCGGGCCTTGCTCGACTAGCGGTTGCGGACCGGCTTCACCAACTTCGTCACGGCCTTCATCAAGCGGCAATTCTTCAGTGTCAATGTCGAGCGGGTCAGGCCCCGGCGGTTGGCCTGGACCTCCGAACGCGGACGGCAGTTGTGTCAAGTCCTGCGGCAAGCTCGGGCTCTTCCTCGCGCTTCGGTGCTTCGCCGAATGCGAGCACGGAATACACGGTGTAGCGGGGTGACACAAGGCGTTGTGTCGAGCGCATGTCCTGCAACGTCATCGAGTAGCGCCACAGTTCAGGCTTGTGACGCCAGATCAGCAGCGACTTGGCGCCCGCGTGGCGCGTGTAAAACTCAGTGACTTCGGCGTGCCAAAACTTGATCGCCAAGTCTTCGTTGATGCACAGCGCGGGCGGCATTTCTGTGTCGGTGCCGATGCCGCCCGTCCAAACAATGGTCACGTCTTTGGCGGTGTAGTCGATTTGGACGAGGTCGAAGAGTTGTTCGAAGGCTTCGACCTTGGCGTCGAGGGTGCCGGTCACGCTGCGGTGCCAAACGTGTGCGCCGACATGACCGTGACGCCGCCGTTGATCTCGATCACGTGCGGGTAGATGCGCCAGAACAGCGCCGTGTCAGCGGGCTTGAGTTTCGACCGCGCCAGAGCCAACCACGCCTGACACGCGGCATCGGCGCTCGGAAACGGCATCGGTACATTGCGGCTCGACGGCGCGTCGTCTTTGACCGCAAACATCTTGTCGTAAAGGCGTCCGTTCGGTGCGTGGCTGGCGGTGGTTTGAATGTCGTCGGCCACGACTGTTGCGAACAGGGCTTCGAACTCAGCGCGCGCGTCGTCCACGTTCATCGCTTGAACTCCGGTGCTGGCATGGTCATGGCTCTGGCTATGTCGCTTTCACGAGCGGACGTGTCAGGCGCTGACTCGCGTTCGTTAAGTTCGGCTTTCATCTTCCGGCGCAAATTGAGCCATGCGTCGTTGCTGATTGGCGCTCGCGTAACAAACACGCACGGGTCTTCGATGAAGACGTAATCTGGCGGTGTGAAGTAGTTCTGGATCGCCGCGTTGTTGTGCGCGACCTCAATCGGTGTGCCGCAGAAGCG
>JANLTA010000398.1:0-5255 GCA_031362705.1 Gemmataceae bacterium
CCGAACGTGTCGATGATGCGTTGTTCTTTGAACGATACGTTCTGCAAATCGTGGTGCGCGGTGGCAATCGCCTGCATGGCGGCCTGCCTGGCGGTCGTCGTCATGTCGCGGTCTCCTTCGCGAATTGCGATATTACTTGCGGTCTTGGATCCCGAGTGCGGACCCGGCGGCACCGGCAGTCTTGGCGTGGTCACTTGGCCACGCGCTCAACATATTGCCCGGATCGCCTCGAGTCACCTTGGCGTTGTGCCGCGCCAGCGCGATCCAGGCCCACGCCTGAGCGGCTGATTTGTCGCCGGTTTTCACTTGTCCAGCATCAAGACTGCTAGTGGCCAAGCGAAGTTCGGCTTGCAGCGCGGCGAGGTGCAGCCACGGTGTGACGGCCGGCAACTTCACATTCTCGGCCAGTTGACGGGCAAGGTCGGCTTTGCCCGCACGTCCACACGCTCGGCCAAGTCGCATCACGGCCCATGCCGGCAATGTGAAAGTCTTTCCTTGCTCAGCAACAAAGGCAACGGCCGCTTGTAACTCACCGAGATCACCCATTTCCACTGCGGCGTCGGCGAGCATAGCCAACGCTGCGGACTTGTGTTCCACCGAGCCATTCAACATTGCAACTTTGCGTGCCTTTTCCATATCGCCGGCGCGGGCGTAGCCTTCGGCATAGGCTAATCGAGCCAATAGCGTTGGATCATCGCCAACTGGTTCGGGGATGATTTGCCTGGCTTTTGGCAACTGATTGCGAGCGATCAAGAGGGCGACTAATCGCGTGGCCTGTCCGCTTTCGCCCGACGCCGACTGGATCAGATCATCGGCCACCTTGTCCGCGGCGGGATCCTTGATGGCATGTAACACCAGCGCGACACATGCCAGCGCATCGGCCCGGTCAGCTTCCGTCGGCAGTGCATCGGGAGCCAACCCGACAATTAATGGCTGTTTCTGGCCCACCGAACGCAACTTGCGTGTCAGTTCTTCCAGCACCAACCAACCATCCTCGCGTGGCAGTTCCTTGCAGATTTGCAGCGTCTGCCGCAGCTCGCGCTTAACGGCGTCCCATTCGAGAGCCTGCTTGGCGTCGATTTTCGCGTCGTCGCCGACCAGCTCGGCTTGAACTTGCACTAACGCCGCGAGCAATCCGGTTTTGTCGGCGGGCGACTCGGCCTGACGAATGGCCGACCGCGCTTCCTGCAGTTGTTTGACACCAGCTTTCAAGTCGGGAGCAGGTTCATGCAAATAGAACTCGCCGGCTGCCGTCGAGACAGCGGCCGGCCAACCCGGCGGCAGCGTCTTAATACCTTTCAGCGCATCGGCGACAAAGCCCAAGCGCCGGTCGTCTTCGGCTTTGCCGCGATAAAAGAAGAAACCGCAGGCAGTGAAGACCAGCGCGGCAATCGCCAAGCCGATGTACAGGTTACTTCGATCCGGTGCCATCCGCGTCTTGCGATCGACGATGACCTTGGCTTCCAAGAGCGCGTCGCGACTGACGATTTGCTGCTGTAACTGCGTGTTGCCCCACGCGCCTTCCGGAGCGGCCTCGTCATCCTTGCGGGCCATCGTGATGGAGCCTTTGACCTCGCGCCAATCTTTTTGCGGCGCGCCCGATGCCGGTACGGGAACCGTGACGATGCGTCGGCACGACGGGCATGGAGCTTTCTTGCCCGCTTTCTCCAGTGGATATTCAACCATTTCGAAACAATATTCGCATTCCACCTTGATGGCGGTATCAATTTTGGCCGCGAGGGCCTCGTGCTGCTTCGAGCCTTCAACAAGTGCGGCCGTCGCCATGGCTTCAACGGCGTGTGATTCCTCGACAGACACCGCCGGCCGGGGCACGGTCATCACCACCTTGCATTGCGTACATGGCGCCCTTTTGCCGGCGAGTTCGTCTTTGACCTTGTAGGGCTTCTGGCAACTGGGGCATTGAAATGAAATAGCCATGCTACTGCACGCACTCCGGGGCCGATACCCGCATTATCATGCTGAAGGGTCAATAGGACAACAACCGGTTCACATGGTTTCATATGGACGCGGCAAACCAATGCGGCTGTACGTGTCGGCAAAGTGCTTGGCGAGGTGTTCGCGGTACAACGGTTTGATGCGAGCGAGGCGGTGGCCGGCCAGACAAAGGTCGCGCAAAACACCCAGGCGCACGGTGTGAACGCGACGGAGATCGACAATCATTTCATTCAGGCCGAGCGTGGCGTCAGCGGGAAGGAAATAAACGCCCCAAATGCGGCCAGCGCGAAGCGAGCCACGGATGTCCGATGGCTTGAAGATTCCCTGATCAACAAATTCTTGCGCATCCAGTGATTCCGCCACAAGTGCTCTTTCCGTCTTTTGATTGTCGAGATCACATGTTTGAGTCAGAATGACAACCCGGGTCAACACAACTGTCATTTCGGACTGAGACGGACTCGCTAGGTCGAAACGATCCAGCCGCAGAATCGGACAACCATTAATCAAGTCGCCCTGATCGATCCGGGCGCTGGAAATGGCGAAATCGTAGGTCATTCCGACTCTTGAACGAAGGTGTCAATGACAACAGGATCGATTCTGTCCATTTTTCCAAGTTTTGCTCGCACGCTCCAGCCGCTTCGCGTATCGGGAAACGGCGGAGCAATGATCATTACCTGGTCGGCAAGTTCAGGACTGACTTCATCATTGCCGAGATAGTGCAACTCCAGTGTCCCGTCGCGCACGGCCTCTCGGATCGGCTTGCCGGGCTGCACATCGAGTTGTTTTGCGACTTCGGCCAAGGTCAATGACATGGGACACCTCTGGATCGGGTACAGCAGGATTATACCCGACCCCGGCGGCTGGCTCCATTAGAATCCCCAATTCAATTGCACGGTCGCTTCAAACTGATCCGGTCGTGGACCGGTAATGGGCGTGCCCCCGGCAAAGGTCAGCGTCGTGCGGCGGCCAATTCCGAAGTGCAAACCGCCGGTCAGCACCACCACGTCTGACGAGCTGATGCCGGAGTCGCGAGTCTTTTCGAACGGGATGTTGACATGACACTCAAAGGTTGGTGTGATCGAACTCAACCACGCGTCCGAATTCTGGTAGGCGAAATAGCCGACGCCAAAGTCACTGAAGGAAATCGTCAGGTCCCGATTGTCGGTCGGGACGGCGATTGACGTGAAACCGTGGACGAACAGGCGATCCCAGGCTTGATACACGCCGACCCAGGGCTGCAATAACGTGGAATAGAGCTTTGAACCATCGGCGAGTGGAATGCCGCCTCCGGTCGGCGCGGTCACGACAAGGCCACCTGACGCCGTGCGTCCGCCATCCGGATCGTTGATGAAAGCGTACTTGAAGATCATGGTCAGGTCGCCGACGCGGGAGCGGTCGAAACTGCTGTCGCCGGCGATGCTGTTACCAGTAGTGGGAAACGTCGTAAACGATTGCAGCCGACCAGCATCGAACGGCGTTGACGCTGACTGATCCGATTGCAGGAACGGCAGCCTCATGCCGAACGACGCATTGCCGTCCAGGAAAGTCTTTTCGAAGCCAAGGGTCTCGCGATGAATGTTGGTCGCGGATACCATTGGGTTCGTCAGAGTGGTCGGTTGGCCCGCGACGTTAGCTGAGTTGAGCGTGGCATTCAGAGTATCGCGCAGTACGTATGGCCCCGGCGCGCCGGTCACCAATGGGTTAGGCAACAGCGTCAGAAAGCCGCCGGAAGCCAGGAGTCGGTTCGGTACTTGGTGAAAATAGTTGTAGGTCAAATAGACGCGGTCTTGCGGTTGCACGGCCTCGTTCTCGGCAATCTTGAACGCACCGCGGCCCAGCGACAACGCGGCGAAACGATAGGTCTCGTCGATCTGGGCATAATTAGGAACGCTGCCACCGCGCGGGATTACGACGATCGTCCCGGTGGGTGTCGTGTTGTTATTGCCGATAACCAGGCCATTGGGAAATGGACCCGCGGAAAGCAATGACTGGGTCGTTATGAAACTGGTGCCAAAGTAACCCGGGAAGTCGCCGATCATGCGCGGAGCGGCTCGCGTGAGCGGGGCCGGCTGACCCGACATATCCATCGGTTGTGATGGTGCCGCCTGCATGCGTGGATCAGTGGCCGGGGGCGGTGTTGGCCGCACTGGCTGCGCTGTCGCCGGTGGCCGAACGGTCGCTGGCGGCTGCGGCGACGGTTGCGCCGGTGCAGGCGTTTGCTCGGCGACGATTGGCGATTGGGCGCGAGCGCTCGTGGCAACGAGGCAAATCGCGGACATTCCAGCAAGCAGTTGTCGGCGCATCCGTGCCCACCTCCGTGTCGGACTGGCGCAGTCCGGGCGTATCGGAACTATCGGGTGCGATTGTCGTGCGACTTGAACCGGTTATGATCGGGCCGTGCCACGGAGAAGTTTCTACGCATCGTTGTTGGGTAAGGCGGCCCGCTCTTTCCTCGCCGTGTTGAGATGATCACGATAGTTGGCGTTGGCGGGGTCTTGCCTGGCTAACTCCGCATATCGGGCCACCGCCTGATCGAACGCGACACGGGCCGTATCCTCCGAGCCAATCGAGTGACATGCACGGGCCAGGGCAAGATAAGCATCAGCCGTGTGCGGCCGGTATTCCGGGAGATTTTGCACGACCGCCAGTGCTTGCACCGCCTCTTCGAGTAGGCCGATACGCTGTTCGATGGTGTGATTCTCGGCATTCACCTGACCGAGCCTCATGCAGGCGATGCCGAACATGCCCTGGAATGTCGTCACTTTCGGATGCCGCTTCACTACTTCGCGCCAACTGGCAACCGCCGCCGTCGAATGATCGTACGCAGCCGCCTGGTCATTGCGGAGGTGATACATGCGGGCCAACTCGGCATTGCACGACGCCAACTTCGTCTGATACAGCGTGTTCAATGGATACTGATCGGTGAGCGCCTGCCATAGTCGTCTCGCTTTGTCCGTGGCATCAATTGCCCCGTCGGCTCGACCCTCGTGATGACTTAAGAAACGCCCGAAGTTATAGCAATTCTGTGCCAGCGAATTCTTGTACTTCGCGGTGTCCGGCAATCGTGTCACAAGTTCTGCGAGTCGCTGGCGTGATTCTTCGAACAGCGCTTCCGCAGCCGCAGTGTTCTTGTTGTGTTCGGCGTCTAATCCAGCGCGATTGTACATCGTCACGGCCACGTCGTGTTCATCGTCAGGCTCCTTGGCTTCTTGCATCAGCTTCCGGCGAATGTCTTCTGAAGCCAGATAAGACGCAGTGGCTTCCGCGACTTTGCCCGCGCGGTCGTGGACGCCGCCGAG
>JANLTA010000426.1:0-2055 GCA_031362705.1 Gemmataceae bacterium
CATTGAATAGTCAATCACCCCACGCTCGTGGAAAGACACAACACGCGACACCCCTCGCAGCCAGATCGCGAACTGATGATCGGCCGGATTTTTACGACCAAGCGCAGCCGGCTTCGGTCACATCGCCCAGAGAAAGTCAGCAGCGGCATGTCGAACCAGAGCACACAAGTGAATCATTACATACCAAGTCTCGAAAACCAGACCATCGACTTCACCAGGTACGAACCGCTTCGAAATTAGCCCGTGATATAAGCGCTGCAACGCGCTTCTGCTAAGCGTGCCTGATCGATAATAGACTCAGATCGAGCCGCCAAAGCGGAGCCGGAACTGAACGAAGTCGCTGGCGGCGACGGCTCCGTCGCCGTCGAAGTCGAAAACTGGATTGTTACCGCCCAGCGCAAGGCGGAATTGGATGAAGTCGTTGGCGGCGACCGTGCCATCGCCGTTGGCATCGCCGAAGAGGCGGAAGATGTTGATCGGTGGATTCGGTGCAACGCTACTCGCCAAGACATAGTTGTCGCCGATAACGCCGTTGCCATCGCCATCAAGGCCGCTTGTGAATTGATCGGCCAATGCGGTCAGCGTATACCGGCCATCCGCCAGTGAGCCGAAGTTGACGGCTCCGCCAGTGAAGGTCAGCGTCACCAGTGTGCCGGGGCCGGTGTTGTCAACCGCAGCGTTCAGCACCACCAGCGCGTTGTCCGGTTGCCGGTTTAGCGTAAAGGCGCTCTCAGGAGAGCCGATGAATGTCACCAATGTATCAAAGGCTATCTGGATTGAAGTCACGCGCGACCTCTGAGCCGATCCGTCGTTGATGGTCGTGCTGGATACTTTGGCCGGGACGACGAGCGGCGGCACTGCTGTCAACACCACGTCGTTGTTGTCCGAGCCGCCATGATAAGTGATTTGCAATCGGCCCGTGGGCAGATCGATGAACGCACCCTCACTAAGGCCCGTGAAGTTGCCGCTGATCGTGTCCGTCCCGTCGTTGCTCACAGCGATGAAGCTGTCGCCGACCTGCGGCGTGTAGCCAAGCGTTACCAGGAGACTGCCGCCGAGTGCCACGATGCCGTTGAGGGCGAGCTGGTCGTGCTGCGAACCCAGTGCGATGCCTTTCAGTTCGATGTTCAGCGCGGCGGTTCCGCTTTGCGCATAATCGCCGCTGACCGTGAGAATGCCGGGTGAATTGCCGGGGCTTATCGTGCCGCCGGTGTTGACGATCGGGGCGAGAATAGTCCCCGTGCTGTTGAGCGTGCCGCCTTGAAGCAAAAACGAACCGAAGGGGTCAAGCGTGCCGGCCACCGTGGTTGTGCCAGCCGATTGAACGTAATCGCCCGCTGCGGTTGCCAATTGACTACCGATGCCAATGCCGACAATTCCTTGATTGGTGAACGTATTGATGACAGTGAGCTCGCTGCCGTTTTGCAGTGTCAGGTGGCCGGCCATCGTGTTGGTGGCGAGGTTGGACAGGGCATTTGAGCCGTCAGACTTCTGAATCGACGCGGCAGGTCCGTTCAGCGTGATCGCCGCCGCATTCGTGATGACATCGCCACCGGAATACTGGAGCGTGCCAGACACCAAGAAGCTGCCGCCGGCGAGCGTTGAGCCGGTGTAGTTGGTAAGTCCTACGCTCAGATGCAAAGTGCCCGTGTCGATTTGCACGACGCCGTTGTTTGTGAACGGCATCTGGAAGAGCGTTGTACCGGTGGCGACGGATTTCTTGAACGTGGCCCCGACACCAACGATGAATGAAGTTAGGGCGCCGTCAGAATAGTAGGCCCCGCCACTATGGCTTTGGACATCAAAACTGCTGCCGGAATGGTTGGTCCAGGAGCCGCCATAACCTGCGATGATGGCGTTGCCTCCCGTCCAGGTCACCATGCCGTGGTTGGACCAAGTTCGACTTTCAAGAGCGACATGGATCGACGCGGTGTTGATATGCAAGTTTACGTTCTTCGAAATGATCGTCGTCCCCGAACCCTTTTGGGTGCCGCCCGACCAGGTCGCCTGACCAGTAACGGTGAATTCGCCGGCGCCGTCAAGTGTGCCGGCGGT
>JANLTA010000441.1:0-7060 GCA_031362705.1 Gemmataceae bacterium
ACCGGGCCACAGGAGCGCGAGATCGTCGTCGGCCTTTGGAACGAAAAAATGGCCGAGATACGTTCGGGCCTCGAAGAGGGCGATGAAATCGTCATCAATCCGAGAGTCATGCTCGGCGACCGCGTGAAGGTCCGCACGGGCACCGACACGGAACGGCCCGAACAAATGAACGGTCACGGCGGCGGCGAGAAGAAGAAGGATAAAGGCAAAGCCGGCAGCAAAACCAACGGCAAAGGCGACTATCCCAAGGGCGGTGGTATACCACCCAAAGGCGGAGCCGTCGCTGCAAAGTCGACCACGAGTACGCAAGGCTCGTAAGAGCAAATGCAGATTTTACGGACGAGCCCTCCAGTTAATTCCCCTCCCTTCGAGGGAGGGGAATCAATTGGAGGGGTCGCCCGTAGAAATAGCATTCGCTCTTACGAGCCTTGCGTACTCGTGGTCGACTTTGCGGCTACGGCTCCGCCTTTCGGTGGTATACCACCGCCTTTGGGATAGTCGCCTTTGCCGGCGGTTTTGCTGCCGGCTTTGCCTTTGTCTTTCTTCTTCTCGCCGCCGCCGTGGCCGTTCATTTGTTCGGGCCGTTCCGTATCGGTGCCCGTGCGGATCTTCACGCGGTCGCCGAGCATGACTCTCGGATTGATGACGATTTCATCGCCTTCTTCGAGGCCTGAACGAATCTCGGCCATTTTTTCGTTCCAAAGGCCGACGACGATCTCGCGCTCCTGTGGCCCGGTCGGCGTCTTGACCCAGCACTTGCGCTTGGGGCCAAGTTCCGAACCGCCGACAATCGCTTGCAACGGCAGCGCCAGCACTTCTTCTGACGCGCCATCGATCTGTATCGTCACCTCGGCCGACATGCCGGGCTTCAGTCCGTCCACGGAGTCATCGACAGCGACAAGCGTCTGATACACCTTCACGTCCGCGCTCATCCAGTCTTGCTGGGCCGCCACGGTGGCGACCGATTTGACGTGGCCGGGCAACGGGCGATCCGGAAAGGCGTCGATGCGTACCAGAGCTTTCTGGCCGTCTTCGATCTTCTTGTAATCCAAGTCGTGAAACCTGTCTTTGAGATCAGGAATCGCGTGTTGCATGATGAGCCGGTTCAACCCATCAGAATCGAACATGCCGGTGGCCCGGAGCGCATCGGAAAAACCGGTCTGCTTCCATTGTTCGCCATGAACGCGCGACACCATCGCTTCGTGAACCTTGGTGTTGACGACCATGCGCCGCAAGTCAGGAATGCGCATGAGGCGCTGGCCTTCCTTGACCGGCTCGCCCACGGCGACAATCGATTGCGATGAGCCGGAACCAAAGCGGCTCTGTTCGGACAAGTAGTAAACCACCAACCCGTCCTGCGGCGAGTACAGCCGGCAATTGTTGATCTGCTCTTCAATGTCCTGAAACTTGTCCTCTTCCTGCTCGAAGATTGAACTCTTGGTCATGCGTTCGGACTCGGCCTGAATGAGCTTGGCCCGGGCCTGGGTGATTTGCCGGTCGAGGGCGCGCTTGGCTTCGTCCAGTTTGTTGGTGAGGTCTTTGACCGTGCGATTCTTGGTAAAGTCCTGCAACACCCGCAGCTCTTCCCTGGCCTTGTCGAGTTGCACATCGTAACCCTGCGACTTGGAATTCTCGGCTTGCAGTTGCGCGGGGCTGAGATACTTCAACTTCACCATACGTTCGGTGTAGGCAACACGTTCGCGCTGCAATTCGCAGTCCGACTCGGCGAGCTTGATCTTGCCGTCAATTTCCTTCTTGGATTGCAGGTAGTCGCCTTCCACATACTTCTGAAGATCGATTTTCGCCAGATCGACGCCGATGCGGGCCGATGCAATGTCGCTGTCGGCCTGGCTGACGACGATCTTGTAGTTCTCTTCGGTTTGCGTGCGATTAGCGCGAGCCGTATCCAGGGTGATCTTCTGGACTTTCAACTGGTCCTGCAGGGCTGAGTCGTCGATATCCACCAGCAGTTGGCCCTGCTTGACGAGCGTGCCGTCGTCAATCACCCATTTGATCGTCAGGTTGGTGGCTTTCGTGCCGGCGCGGACGCGACAAATGACATCACGATTGTCGGCACTTTCCAAGGCACCGCGCTCAACGACCGTCAGTGCCAATGGTTCCTTGCGAATTTTGTGAAACAACAAATCGGTGCGCTGGGTTTTTGGTGTCTTGGCCCAAATGATCGTTCCGACACCGAGGGCCAGGGCGGCCAGTGCACCGACGGCAACCCAACTATTGAATCGGCGGCGTCTCGACGCGGATCGGATCCGGGAGGACGGCTGGAGTGCCTGGCTGCCGCCGGTTGGTGGCAATCGGGTCGGGGGGGCTAGGCTGGCAGTTGACGTCATCAGTCCAAACTCCGCGGCCATCCAGTTGCATCAGTTCAAGATCGCGGTACAGTTGCAGGCGGGTGACCAGATAATTCTGGTAGACCGTATACAGTTGATTCTGTGCTCGCAGCAACGTACTGACGGCGTCGAGCAATTGCCGCGTCAGCGCGGCCTGGTTGCCTGACGTGTCGCCTCCGCCGGCATTGCCACCCTGACCGGCAGGGAACACCCGCGGCGGGGCTTTCAGAGTGGCTAGCGCATTCTCTACTTGATTATACGATAGCTCCACGGCCCGTTGTTGAATCTTATAGTTTTCGGCTAAAAACCGCAATTGCCTCAGCTCGGAACGCACGCCAGTGAGCACCGTATCTTCGGCCGCTTGCAAGATGCGGCGTGTCCGTTGAAATCCGATCAGGGCGGCCCGATAATCGTTGCGTTCCGCCTGGCGAACCAGCGGCAACTCGCCATTGATGATGAGTTGATGACGGGTTTGCTGCGGATCGAAGTCGAACGGCTGCGTACCGGCAAAGTTCGCGCCATCCAAATGATAGCGCACATTCAGCACACCCATTAGGGCGTTGGCCCGTACGGCAATCCTACGCCAGGAGTCCACGACCCGCGCCCGCGCATTCATCAAATCCAATCGATTCGACAAAGCCACCTGACTGACGGCGGCCACCGATTGGTCGAGATCCTCACCGATCAGGTCCGTGCCATCGAGACAGACGGCCGGTAGTGTCGGCCATTGCTTGCGCACCCGAGTGAGTTGCTCGTCGCGCGCTTCGGCCAACACAACGATGAAGTCGCTGGCGACATCGCGGTAAATAGTTTCGCGCATGGCTTTCACCCGATTCGGGTCGAGGCCCGGCTTGTCCCATGGTTTTTCAAGGAACTTGCGCATCGATTCTTCCAGGCTAACAATGTCCAGCAAACGCTCGATCTGCAACAGGCGCGGAGCGATGTCGGCTGGAACGTCTACTTTGTTTGCGATCGCTTGGGTCTGCCGTGCCAGGAGATTGGACTGTTCGGTCTTCAACGTCTTCCTTCGCGCTGCCAACTGATCGTCGGATAGCGCTTCCATTTCCGCCCAGCGGCGAGGAAACGCTTCCATAAAGCGGGTATCACGTGCCAGCGGCGACTCCTTGGCCATTTGCCGGAGGCGCTCGCGAAGCAAGTCAGGCTCGGCAGGCCAATCCGCGCGGTTGATAATCTCGCGAGCCGCCTCGTATTGAGTGACGAGTTGAAGGAAGCGCTGTTGTTGATCGATCAGCGGTCGGAAGGCGGTATCGTCCAGCTTAATTGGCAAGGCAGTTGGAACGCCAAGTTGCAACTTGAAACGATCCAGTGCGTCGCTTAGCAATTGGGTCTGTTGCAAAGCCGCCGAGCGACCATTGAGTAAATCTAATTCCACTTGATCCACTTGCAACTGCGATACGTCGCCACCTTCAAGATACTTCCGATAGAACGCCAGGATCGCTTCCAGCATCTTGACGTTTTCCCGCTGGTTTTCGAGAATCGCACCGCGCAGCATCGTGGGGTAGTAGCCCTCGACGTTGCCTGTGCCGGACGCTTGCAGAATTGGGGCAGACACAAAGTTGCTGCCGAATCCACCTGCCCCGCCGCCGGCCGCGATAGTGACAAAAAACTCTTTGCGGAAGCGTGCATAGCCGCGCACCTGGTAAAGCAGATTGCGCTCTGTTTGTGTCAGTGGCTCGAGCGTGACGGCTTTGCCGCCGTCGCGCAAAAGCGGTTGGGTCATGTCCAGTGAAATTGTCGAAGGCGTAATCACTCGCGCCGTGCCGACGGCCGCCATGTTGACGACCACTTGATTGGCAAAGCGGACAAGCAACAGCGCGCCGGTGGGAAACAGCTTGGACATTTCCAACCCGGAGTTGGCGCGCCAGCGGTTGCCCAGACCCTCTGGCGTGCGGCGACCCGTGTATTCGCGGATCACCTGCTCGGTGGCGAAGAACTGGGCGGCGAAGGCGAAGCGCTCGAGCGTGACCGGCAATGCGGACAAGTAGAGATTCTCGCGCTGATCCTGGAACTCGCGGCTATTGAACAAAGCGAGTTCACAGGCTTGATCGACGGACAACAGGTAAGGTCGCTCTTTCGATTCCAGTGTCTTTTCATACGGCACCGGATTAGTCGGTGTTGGTCCAGCAATGCTGGCGATGCTCGCCGCGGCTTCGGTGCTGGCGGGCAGTTTGGCACGATTCTCGACATCCCACGCGGCGATCAATTGGAGATAGCCTGTGCCGTCGGGATTGCCGCTACCGGACTTGCCCGGCGATTGCGGGTTCGGCGACAGACATCGCGCGGCTGCGTCGTCGGGTGGCATCGGCGGGTGATCCGGATCGCAACTCGGATCCGCGAACCGGGCACGACCATCCGGCGGCAGATGATAGGCCTCGATTTTCCATTGGTCGTAGCAGTTTTTTTCTGTGAGGATGCCATCGACCTCGCGGTCGGCTTGCTGACGCCAAAACCGGCGTGTGCAGCCAGACAACGACAACAACATGAGGCCAAACACGGCCAACTGTCGGAATCGGGACGCAGCGATGGCTTGTTCGTTACGCACGGTACATTCGGTATCGGTTGCCTGGTTTGTATAACTTGAGAATCTGGAGAATCGGCAGACTTTAGTCAATTTGGTCTTCTTTGTGATTCCTTTGTGCCCACTGTGCCTTTGTGGTTAGTTTTTGAAGTCCAACCACAGAGACACAGAGGGCACAAAGGAAAACACAAAGAAGAAATACAGGAATAACTCTTATGTCGTGGATCGCGATTGCGACTTGGCAATTTGGCGAAACGGCCGTTCGGGTCGCGGCACCGCTACTGCAGATTGGCCAGTCGTCTTTGGACGCGACCATTGCGGGAGCCCAAGCCGTTGAAGACGATCCAACAGTGAACTCCGTGGGCTACGGCGGCCTCGGCGATGTGACCGGCCGTGTCACACTCGATGCGTGCGTGATGGATGGTTCCACGCTACGCTGCGGCGCGGTGGCCGGTGTCGAAAACGTCCGCCATGTATGCGCTCTAGCTCGACGGGTCATGGACAAGACTCGCCATGTGTTGTTACTGGGAGAGGGTGCCCGTGACTTCGCCGCCACCGAAGGCTTCACATTGGAAAACTTGTCCACGCCGTTGAGCGTGCAGCAATGGGAAAAGACGCGGCCCAAACCGGGTGACGGCCCGCAGCAACTTCCTGACCCCAGTGTGGACCACGACACCGTGACCGTGCTGGCCCGTGACGCCGCCGGCCACTTCGGCGGCGCGTGCAGCACATCGGGATTAGCGCACAAGCTGCCCGGCCGCGTCGGCGACTCGCCGATCATTGGCCATGGCCTTTATGTGGATGACGAAGCGGGTGCGGCAGGTGCCACCGGTGTCGGCGAAGAAAGCATGCGCATCGTCGGCAGTTTCTACATCGTCGAACAAATGCGCGCGGGATTGTCAGCGCAAGCGGCGTGCGAAGCCGCCGTCGGCCGGGTGAAGCGTGCTGCCAAACTGCGCGGCGTCGATGTCTGCCGCATTGCGTTTTTGGCGATTGACAAGAACAGCCAACCCGGCGCGGCATGTACTATGACGACGAAATTCGTCATGGCCATCGCAACGTCGGAAAAGGTGGAAGTGGTGACAGCGGTGGAGATGTAACATTGCACGTTACCAAGGAGACTTAGGCGTGAAGGATAGCGATCGTTACGTCAAGATCGTCGAATGGTCTGATGAAGATACGTGTTATGTTGGCAGTTCGCCCGGCTTGTTGCGGGGCGGATGCCACGGCGATGATGAACGAGAAGTGTTTGATCAACTTTGCGTAATTGTCGACGAAGCCATTAAACTTTATCATCAGGACGGCCGGCCGCTGCCGCCGCCAACGTCGGGCCATGATTTTGCCAACAAGCTGCCGAACCTTGCATAGTCAATATCGAGCGTGCCAACCCGGCGGCGTTGACAGCTTCCGTGTACTGTCAGCACCGACGGGATCGAGAAAATGTCACAAGCTGACATACAAACCTTGGGATGTTTGGTCGTCAAACCCGAAAGGCACTGTAAAACCGACTCCGATACCCAGCAAACCACCGGTTGTGTCCTTGAATGCCGCAAACCTTGTTTCGGTCGGGCGTGGCCCGGGATTTTGGGTTTGCGGCTGCCCCGTGCCGAAGCCGACGTAAATGGTTTGTACCTGATTGGCGACGTTCGAGTCATAACCAAGGTTGGCAATGCCAACTCGCGAACCAGCCGGCATGTAGAAACCGGATGCGGATTTCAGGGCCAGCTTACCACCCGAATTTCGCGTGAACTCTTTGATCTCTCCGAAGTAATTGGTTGTGTCGCCAGGGAAACTAGGATTGGCGTAACCCGAACCCGGCCCGGTAACGACATCTGCAAACTGTCGGTTGCCGTCTAGCTCGCCTGCGGCCACGTAGACGCCGCCACGAAAGCTCGCATCGTAAGCGAAGAACTCATCGACAATTTTGTGCGTGGGTACTGGCGCCGACGTCCCCGGTTGTATTACATCGAACACGCGGACGTGTGGACCACCACCCGGTCCGGCCGCCGCAATTACGTCGGCGCGACCGTCGCTGGTCACATCGGCTGCGGCGACCCGTACGCCGCCGCGAAAGCTTGCGGCGAACGCGAAGAACTCGTTCGTCACGCGAGAATTGGAGATGAGGTATTGGTCTCTGTAGATGGGATCGTTGCTGGGTGTCGGCGTCTACGTT
>JANLTA010000444.1:0-2500 GCA_031362705.1 Gemmataceae bacterium
TGAATGGCCATGCGTTCAAGTACTGCGAGAACTCCCGGTCTGGATTCGCGAAGGTTCCGGCCTCGACTGCCGCCTTGGAGGCCTTGTCGAGACCTCGCGTCTCCCAGCACCGCTTCTTGGCCGTGACGGTGAAGTAGCTTTGGATGGAGGCCTGCCCAGGCGCAATTCGGTCGTACCGAGCGAGCAACTCTCCCGGCGGAACGACCACGAAATCGAACTGCCGCAATTGGAACCGATATAGGACGAGCACCCAGTAGTCTGCGGGTGAGATCGCGATCTTTTTCCGCTGAAAGGTCCACCAGCCAGTTGAGACCACCGCGGGCGAGGGCGCCGAGCTAGCCGAACCGAGGTAGTCCTTCGAGAACTTGACCTGCAGCGACGCCACCTTCGTTTGCTGAGGGGTGGTCACCAATAGATCAACTCCAGTGTCCCTTGATGGAATCCAGATCTGTAGCTGGGGGAATGCTCGCTCGATCTCCGTCGCAACGAGGTACTCGCCCGCATGAATCGTGAAGATTGGTCTCATCTTGGTTCGTCGTGTTGTCGGTGTTCGATCAGCCATATCAACGGCTAGCGCTCACCCGCGGCCGAGGACCCTTCGCATGCTTGGCCGTCGGGTGCAGCGCGTGTTGGGCCGCCGGTCATGTACGGCCGACCCAGTACATCGGGCGACGTCGCAGATTCATCACCGCCAAGACCCGCACGGTCTCAGATTGAATCGTGTAGAGCACCCCGTAGCGAAACCGCCTGCACAGGCGACGGCGCACACGGCCGCGAACTATGGGACCAGCCGCTGGATGCGCCAGGATTCCGTCGGTGCATCGCTGGACGTCGGCGATGAACGCTGCGCCAAGCCCCGCCTGTTCCCGGTCGTAGTATTGCGCTGCGTCGTTGAGCTCACGCTCTGCAAGCTCATGAAAAGAGAGGACCATTCACGAAAGCCGCGCCTTCGCATCCCGGAATACATCCGCTGCGGGCCGACCGGCCCCGCCGGTCGAATTCCAAGCCGCGTCGCGGCGTTCCGCCTCTTCGCCCCAGATTTGTGCGTTCTCCTCCTCCGAAAGGCTTTCAAGACTGTCCAACAGCCGCTCGGCCAAACGGGCTCGTGCCTGCGGCTCGAGCTTCAGGGCCTGGGCTTCGAGTTCATCGATGCTCATGTTCGGATTCTACGCCTTTCGGGATTAATCCAATACGGCGGTGCCTTCAACCTCGATCAGAAAGTCTGGAACGGCCAACGAAGCCACACCGATCCATGTAGCGGTCGGCGGATTTGCAGGAAACACGTCTCTCAACGCTGTGCCGACAGCCTCGACGTTCTCTGCGATATCAACGATGTAGATCCGCAGTGTCACAATATCGCTCAGCTTGCCGCCAGCCGCTTCAATGGCGGTCCTGACGTTGCACAAAGCTTGGCGTGCCTGCTCACTGCAGTTTCGTCCGATGATTCGCTTATTGGCATCCCAAGCTGTCTGCCCCGAGATGAACACCGTCTTTCCGCCACTGGCGATGACGACCTGAGAGAACCCGTGCTCAACACTGGGGAAAAGGGACGCGGGGTTTACATATTTCTTCGGCATGGCACTCGCCTGCTTCTTCCGGTGGCAGTGTTTCTCGTCAGCCTAACGTGAGCGTTCACCAGCGGCGGCCCATGATGGCACCGGCCGCCGTCTGGTGCAACGCGTGTTAGACCGCGCGTCTTACCTGTGTTCCGGCTGGTCACTGATCAGGCTGCAACCCATCAAATATCATTCAGGCTTCAGGTGCTTCTGAAAATAGCGGCGAATCGCGTCCCGCATGTACGCCCCACTGATCCCGCGCGCCACATGCGGCTGCTCCGGCAGCACGAGGAAGTCGTACGATTTTCCCGCTCGGATGAATGCGTCAGCCATCTTCAGGCTATGTGAGATGGGCACATCGATATCACTTGTCCCGTGGATAAGCAGCAGGTCGCCTTTGAGATTACCAGCCAAAGGGATGTTGGACGCATATTCATAGCCTTGGCGATTCGTCGCCGGCGGTCCGAGCATGCCCTCATTCCGCCAGTGCGCCGCGATGTCGGTGATGGGATCAACGGCCACACCGACATGGAACACATCGGGAGCCGACAACATCGCACGTATTGCCAAGAAGCCCGGATAGGAGCCGGACAGAATGCCGACGCGCGACAGGTCGAGATAAGGCCGCGACTTAGCTAACTGGCTGAGCCCGGCGATTTGATCCGCGATCTGTAAACGACCGATCTGGCCAAAATCGGCGTCCGCAAAACGTTTCCCGCGACCATCGGTGCCCCGCCCATCCAGACCGACGACGACAAATCCCAACTGGGCCATTGGAATCGCACCGTAGCCCTCGGCTGGATAAAACGTGCGTGGTACCGAGAACGTTTCGAGAATTGGATAGCGTTTCGTCGGATCAAAGTCGTGCGGCTTATAAATCACGCCGTACAGAGACGTCTCGCCATCAGCAGCCTTGACTTCAATCTCTTCCGGCGCCTTCCACT
>JANLTA010000458.1:0-8113 GCA_031362705.1 Gemmataceae bacterium
TCGGCGTAATTCATCTCCTCAAACTTATTCAACACCACCGCGAGCCGTTGGCGTTCGTTAAGTTCATCCAGTGCTTTGCGCACCATGTCGGCCAACTCGGTCTGAGCGAGTCGGCGAGTCGGCACGGCCTGCGAGTCGGCGACCAGTTGCTCCGCTGGCCGTGGTCCCAGCGGCCCCGAGTCCTGAGCCGGCAGTGACACCGTCGGCTTGCGCTTGCGATTGCGCAGAGCGTTCAGAGCCAGGTTATTAGCGATGGTAAACAGCCAGGTCGCGAACTTGGCTTTGGGCCGGTACTTCTTGCGTGTGCGATACACGCGCAGGAACACCTCCTGGGCCAAATCCTCGGCTTCCTCATGATGGCCGCCCAGCACATGCTGCAACACGCCGACCAGACGATGTTGGAAATGATCGACAAGTTCGGCAAACGCCTCGGCATCATCATGATCGCGGACACGGACCATGAGCCGAATGTCGGGATCGCGCACCGACATTTGTGCCGTGGTGTTACCGCCGGTAGGCAGGCCGCTGGCCATCGCGCTCCGCACCAATCGAACCCCGCACGGGTTCGGGAAGTTCCGACACCGCGGTGGTGTTACCTTAACGCCGGGAAGGGGTTTCGTCGATGCGCGAGCTTCAGCTTCCGCAACAGGCCGCTTGTGATTGTCTCGTTCAAAGCAACGACTATGTCCAATGTGGGCCTATCATCCGTCCCCAGCTCATTCAACTAATTGCAGCGGCTTCGTATGTGAGATTCTGTAATAACGCCGGAGCACTCCGATATGATAATGGTTGCAACAAATGGGATGGGCTTGGCCAATAAAGTTGGCACTTCGGACACCTCAATCGTGCTGTTGTCACTCGTCGAGGCCATCGATGACCGAAGATATGCTGTTTGCGAACGCACTCGAATTGCCGTTCACCGAGAGATCCGCGTATTTGGCCACCGCTTGCGCTGGCGACAATTCCCTGCGCAAACGAGTTGAGGCCCTGCTGGCCGCTTATGATCCGACCGACAGCTTTCTCGAAGTCCCGGCTGTGGCATTCCCTCAATCCGACAATACGCGCACAAGTTCCAGCGTGAGCAACTTGTTGGATCCGCACGCCGTAAAACCAGGTACGTGCATCAGCCACTACCGATTGCTTAAGAAAATCGGCGAAGGCGGCATGGGCGTCGTGTATCTGGCTGAGCAGGAAGCTCCTGTCCGTCGCCAGGTCGCACTGAAGATCATCAAGCCAGGCTTGGATTCCGCCGAGGTCGTCGCCCGTTTTGAAGCGGAGCGTCAAGCCCTGGCGCTGATGAGCCACGAGAACATCGCACGGGTTCTTGATGCAGGCGAAACTAATACCGGCCGGCCCTTCTTCGTCATGGAGGTGGTAAACGGCATTTCCATCACAAAGTATTGCGACCAGGAAACACTCACGCCGCGACAACGCCTGGAGCTGTTCCTCCCCGTCTGCCAGGCCGTGCAACATGCGCATCAAAAGGGCATAATCCATCGTGATCTCAAACCGTCCAATGTTCTGATCGCGCTGGACGATGGCCGACCCGTACCCAAAATCATCGACTTTGGCGTGGCCAAAGCAACATGCCAGCGGTTGACCGAACGAACGATGTTCACTGGCCTAGGCCAGGTGATCGGCACGCTGGAGTACATGAGCCCCGAGCAGGCGGAAGGCAGCACCCTTGATGTCGATACCCGCAGCGACATTTACTCGTTGGGCGTGCTCCTTTACGAATTGTTGACCGGCATGACGCCTCTGGACAAGAAGAAACTCCACAGCGCCGCACTTGGTGAGATGCTGCGCATGATCCGTGAGGATGATCCGGCCAAGCCCAGCACCCGCATCAGCCAATCCGGTGACGCCCTTCCGTCGATTTCCGCACAACGGAACACCGAGCCAGCCGCCTTGCCAAAAATCATGCGCGGTGAACTCGACTGGATCGTGATGAAATGTCTGGAGAAAGACCGTAGCCATCGTTACGAAACTGCAAATGGCCTGGCGCGGGACATCCAACGGCATCTGAACGATGAACCCGTGGAAGCATGTCCGCCGAGTGCCGGTTATCGGTTGCGAAAGTTCCTGCGCAGATACCGTGGCCCGGTCGCAGCCGCGTCAGTCATCGCCGTGTTGTTGGTCGCAGGTATCGTCGGCACGACATGGGGAATGGTCGAAGCACTGAATCAGAAACGCGAAGCCAGGCAACAGGCCGACATCGCCAAGGCCGTCAGCGACTTCCTGCAACACGATCTGCTGGGTCAGGCGGACGTGAGCCTGCAACCGGGGGGCACACAGGGTCGTGACCCCGACGTGAAGGTGCGAACGCTCCTAGATCGCACTGCGGAGAGGCTCAACGGCCGATTCGCGGATCAACCCCTGACCGAAGCCGCCATTCGCATGACGCTGGCCGCCACTTATCGGAACCTGGGATTCTCGGCTGAGGCTCAGCCGCACGCGGACCGTGCCGCAATGTTACGCATCGCCGGGTTGGGCCAGAATCATCACGATGCACTGCAAGCCAAGCTGGTGCAAGCGATCCTGTATTACGACCTCGGACAATATGATCGTACCGAATCCGCATGTCATGATGTGTTGAACGCTCGTGGTGACCACGCCGGCCGCGACGATCTCCACATCCATGCGAAGCAATATCTGGCACTTGTGTTCCGGGACCGGGGTCAATACCAAAAAGCGGAGGAAATGTACAAAGTGGCTTTGCGCGACGTCACCACGGAACAAGGGGCCAATCATTCCGAAGCCCAATTCATCAAACATGGTCTGGCCGTAGTCTATCACTACCGTGAGATGCACGAACGCGCAGCCCCACTGTTTCGAGAAGTGGTCGAATGGCGCTCCGACAATCTCGGCCGGGACCACCGTGACACGCAGAACAGCCTCCAGGGTCTGGCGGCTGCTTTGACCGCATTACGCAGGTTCGACGAGGCCGAACCCATTTACCACGAACTGATCGAAGCGACGAGCCGACTCCGACCTGACCACCCCAACCTCCTGAACTACAAGACCAGCCTGGCCCTGCTCCGTTTTCGCCAAGGCTCCTACGATCAAGCGGAGACACTCTATCGCGAGGTAGTCGAAGCGCGGCTCGCAAAGCGTGGCCCCGACCATCCAGACACGCTGGGTGCCAAAAACAGCTTGGCGGCGGCACTGAACGGTCCAGGGAAACGCGACCAAGCGGTTCCCCTGTTGCTTGACGTGGTCGAACGGGCACGGACGATATTAGGCATCGCTCACCCGGACACGCAGCTATATTTCAGCAATCTGATCACGTGCTACGAGGAAACAAACCGGCACGACCTCGCGGAACCCCTGTGCTGTGAACTAACCGCATTCTGGCATGCGCAAACCTACCCGGTCAAAAGTGCTGCCAAACCGCGGCTGAGTGGCATTGGCCAGGATCTGCTGAAACGCGGCAAGTTCGTCGAAGCCGAGGCCGTGTTTCGCACCGAGTTGGCCATGTGCGAAAAGCTTGATCCGAACGGCCGGACCGCGTTCTTCGCCCGCATTCATCTCGGCAGTGCTCTGCTGGGACAATCGAAGCACATTGAAGCCGAACCGTTGCTCGCCGCGGGTTATGCCGGTCTTAGGAAAACCCTTTCCGCCACAGCACCACAACAGCATCAAACCACTCTGACCGAGGCCCTTCAACGACTCGTGCAACTCTACCAGGCCGCCGGCAAAGCAGAGGAGGCTACAAGGTGGCAGAAAGAACTGGACGCGCTCCAAGAATCTCGTTGATGGTCGTGCGAATACGTGAACCTACGATGAACAGCTCGTTTTGCCCTAGGCATGGCGCACAAATGCGCAATAAGATGTCGATGTGAATATAGACAGACTTCTCGATATGCTCGGGCGCGATCCGGCCATTGATGTGGATATCGCGGCCATCGCGCTTGAGTTGGCGCGCGACGAATACCCCGAACTTGTGCCATCGGTCTGCCTTGCCGAACTGGATCGGTTGGCGACGACTTTGTTGCCGCGTTTGAATGGAGACCTGTCAAACGATGCCAACGCGTTGTGTGAATTGTTGTTTGTCGAGGAGGGCTTTCGCGGCGATGCCGAGCGCTATTATGATCCGGAGAACAGCTATCTCAATCGTGTGATCGACCGCCGGCTCGGCTTGCCGATTACGCTATCGATTCTCGCGGTGGCCGTGGGTCGTCGTGCCGGACTCAACGTCGAAGGCGTTGGATTGCCTGGGCATTTTGTGGCCCGACTCATATCTGGCCGTGAAGTTGTGTTGTTCGATCCATTTCACGGTGGCAAGTTGTTGACAGTAGGCGATTGCGAAGAGTTGGTGGAGCGGGCCACCGGCCAGGAGTTCACGGCTACGTTGGATGATCTCAGCGGCTCGCCAACCGGGCTGACCATTCGCCGCTTGTTAACCAATCTCAAGGGCGTGTATCTGCGCCAGGGGTTGTTCCCCCGGGCCGCTCGGATCATTCGCCGCATCCTGCAACTTGAACCGGAGAACAGTCTGGAGCGCCGCGACCTCGGCGTCTGCCTCATCCAATGTGGCCGGCCCGGACCGGCTATCGACCAATTGTCGTCGTATCTCGATACATCGCCAGCCACCGCTGACGCGGCCCTGGTGCGCAAGCTATTGCGGCAAGCACGGGCCGAGGTCGCGCGGTGGAACTAGAACGGTGATCCTACGCCGGCGTATGTTGCGCCGGTGGCACTGGCTTGGGCGCGGACTCCGTCTCTTCTTTGGACATCAGCACTAGGAATGCTCCAGCACCTACAAGAACCATACCAGCCAGTAGCTTCCAGCCCGGCATTTCCTTGAAGCCAAAGTGCAGCGGCGAACCCTTCTCGGGATGCCATAACAAACTTACCAGTACATTGATGACCGGAGCCATGCCAAAGATCAGCGGCGCGATGTACACCTTGTACGACCCCGGCGGCAAGCCTGCGTCTTTGGCGGATTGAAATGCTGATTGCGTGGCAAACACCACGCACAATGCCCCCACCGCGCCGGCCACGCCGGCTAGCGCCGAGAACGTCAACCCGGTCGATGAGAGATCCGGCATCTGCTGGTTGCCGCTGAGATAGAGTGTGGCTGGAATCAACACGGCGAGGACGAAGTACGCCACGCCGACGCACAGGATGGCCATTAACCGACTAGCTGGCTTGCCGCCAAGTTCGCTGCCGCCGTAAAAGATGAGTGGGACATAGGTACCCCACGATAGCCCGGCGAGCAACACATACCAAACCCATGCGTCGATCTTCATAGCCCACTCCATAAGGATTCCGGAGTCAGGTTTATTGATACTGTCTGTTTGGCCAACCCGGCCGCTAAGCGCGCGATGCAGCTCATGTGGCATCGACCATCAATTGCGTCAGGTAATGTTTGCGGAATCTGGATAAGTTGAAACGAAAAAAGCCTGCCGCCTCGATCTCCGGTGTCGCCCAATCATCGAAGACCAATAGCGGCAGGCGTAAATATTGTATTAGATTGGTCAAGACGAATGATAGCCACTTGCTAAATGGCATAGAATGTACGGCGACTAGCGTTCTGGACGCAACCTCCGTCGAAACAAGTTGCGCAAGTCGTGTTTACCTGACCGTTCGCGCAATGGAGAAACAACTATGAAACGCAACATGAGACTTTGGCTGGTAGTGGGCGGCCTTACTGCGGCACTCGCTGCTTCGGATGTGAATGCCCAATCCCGCGGTGGTGGCGGCGGACGTGGGGGTAGTGGCGGCGGTGGCGGCGGTGGACGCCCATCTGCCGGCGGCAGCATGGGTGGCGGACGACCCAGCATGAGCGGTAGCATGGGCGGACGCCCAGTGTCCAGCAGCAGCATGGGTGGTGGACGCCCGATTTCCAGCGGAAGTGTTGGCGGCGGACGCCCCATTTCCAGCGCGAGTGCCAGCGTCGGTGGCGGACGCCCGATTTCCAGCGGCACTGTTGGTGGTGGACGCCCAACTTCCAATGTGAGTTTAAGTGGTAGCAGTGTGGGTGGCGGTCGTCCTACTGCCAGTACGAGCATCGGTGGCACACGCCCTACATCAAGCCTGGGTTTGGGTGGTGGCAACAACATTGACCGTATTGACCGTGGAGGACTTTCTGCCAGCAACAGCATCCGCGGTGGCGGACTCACGCGGCCCGGTAGCGGAAATCCAACATCCGGGGGCCATCACGGTAATGGAAACCATAACCATAACGGCAGCGGACATGGGCACAACAACGGGCACGGGCACCAGCATGGCGGATATTACGGTGGTGGTGGCAGATACGGCTACGGCGGCTTCCCGGGCTATGGTTACGGCTACGGGTATCCCGGCTATGGCATCGGCATCGGTCTAGGCTTCGGTCTCGCCTCGTCCTTCTATGGTGGCGGTGGCTGGGGAGGCGGCTACTATGGGAACGGTGGCTACTACAACGATGGCGTCACGGTGTATGCCGCGCAGCCTTACGTCACGACGGGCCAAACCGTCCTCGTCGATTCGTCGGCAACGGCCGTCGAGCCGCAACAGCCGCCGGCGCAAGACCCAACGCTATCGGCCTATCCATTGTCGCCGACCAAAGTACGGATGCTCATTGTCGTGCCGGCTCCCGACGCTCTGCTGACCATCAACGGTCAAGCCACCGAACAAAACGGCATGGAGCGTCTCTTTGATTCGCCGACAATGGAAGCCGGGAAAACGTACGTTTATGCTCTCCAGGCGACTTGGACGCAAGAAGGTAAGCAAGTCGTCCGACGAAAGAGCCTTGATGTCCAAGTGGGGAAAGAATACGTGATCGACTTGCGGCGCGAGGCGGAGATAGCACCCCCACCGCAGGCGAAGCCTTTGGCGACGCCACCGGCGGCGCAGCCGCCGGTGGCAATGCCGATGCAGGCACAGCCGTCACCGGCCCAGCCATACTAGTAAACTAATAGAGTTCAACAGCGGGTCAGGGGTCATTGTCGCCCGACAGTGAATCCTGACCCCGTTTCTTACGCGAGCCACGAACGTAGAGCAGCTTCGGAATGCAACACCCACGATGCTTCTCGCGAATGAAGCAATGCGTTCGCCTGCGTTGCCATCTCAATCAGAGATTGCTGATCATGAGCATCCGTGAGGCCATTTGCCACCAGGTCTTGCCAGCGTCCGAGATTGCGGCGCAATAAAGTGAAACGTTCCCGTCGCTGTTGCCGTGTTTTGCGTGGCATCGCGATGAGGCGATTTCGTTCCGTAGTCAACTCGCGTGATGCGATCAGCCGCTGCGGGTTCCATTGCAGATCACGGGCGCGGCGCTGAGTGGCCTTCCAATCGCCCTCTGTCGCTGCAAACCACGGCAAGGGCAATCGCAATGTGCCGCTGACGATCATGTATGCTGGTGGAGCCAAGCCGAAATAACCTACGCAGATGGCGTCGGTCAAATCGTCGTATTTGCCGCCGCCAATGCCATGGATAAACACGTCCGCCAGGGCCAGCCGAACGAATAATGTCAACGTCAATGCACGTGGGCGCAACTTTACCGAAGGATCGGGCCATGCCGTTTCGTGATCGCCCCACCGCAGTCGCGGCCCTTGCGCAGTGCGCCTAATGAATGGTCGCTGCCGGCGTGGTTCATCACTGGTCCAGCACCAAAACGGAGCTTCGAGCCAATCGCCGTCTGTAGCAAGTTCAGGCACCGGATGATGCCGGCTCTTGATCTTGTTGGCATTGCGGAAGGCTCGAACGGCATTGTTGTAACGAGCATGAAACCGGGGTAGGTCCTCGGCCATCGTCTGTGCGAATCGTGTGAACGCCATGGTCGAACATAATCGCGACACGGTCAACTCGGCATTGTGCAGACCCCAGCGCTGCTCTTGCTGCCGCCGCACGGAAACCAATGCGTCACTGACCCGAACAGCGCTTGCATCCCAACCCGGCACACCAATCGGTGCCACGGGCCAATCCTTCGTCGCCGACCGCAGCCGCTCAGGAAACGATGTCCATACTTTTCGATCACGGACCAACCACTCTTCATGCGGCACTTCGCCCGGCGGCGCATCGAACGATACGGCCGCTACCGTCACATCCTTCGCCGCGAAGCCGGGTCGCCAGACTGGCACGCGCAACGCCGCCGACTTCGGCACGTCATTGTCGACAACCAAGTTCA
>JANLTA010000507.1:0-1520 GCA_031362705.1 Gemmataceae bacterium
GGTGGAACTGATCGGCAAGCCCATTCCGGCGTGCGAGTCCGATCCGATCGATCGGAAGGCGCAACAGCAACTCATGCAGGGATTCCTGAACGACGTGACCCGCGGCCTGAACTCGTAGCAGCACGCAATAACAGCCGCTGCGCATTCGCAGCACGCAACACACACCGTCACACACAAATCACAATCAAACGTGGGGCGCTGCGGCCGGTGCCGTGGCGCCCCATTTTTCTTTCCTGAATCTCTAGTTGACTCCGGCTCATAAGTACGGTATATGTTAGGCATTACGCCTTTTCGTCCAGGAGACGTGCGATGCCAGACATGTGCCATGACCGCCACAAGACGCCGCTGCCGAAGGTTCTGACCGTGGCGGAGTTTTTTCAACAGTTTGGAACCGAGGAAGCCTGCTTGGCGAGGATCAAGCAACTTCGTTGGGGTGACAACTTGGAACGCTTCGTCTGCCCGGCATGCGGGCATGCGCGAGGTTGGTGGCTGCCGACGCGGGAATTGGTGGAGTGTTGCAACTGCCATCATCAGGTCAGCGTGACGGCGGGGACGGTGTTCCACGCCGTGCGAACGCCGCTGGTGAAGTGGTTCTGGGCGGCGTATCAGTTGGCCCAGGACAAGAAGGGAATCGCCGCATTGGAGTTGGCCAAACAGATCGCGGTGAGTTACACGACGGCCTGGCTGATGCTGCACAAACTGCGACGGGCGATGCGGCAACGCAACCAATGTTATGCGCTGGCAGGCCTTGTGGAAGTGGACGAGTGCTACGTCGGCGGCGTGGCCGAGGGCACGAAAGACACGCCGACACCGCGCGGTCGCGGGGCCTTGAAGAAGACTGCGGTCGCGGTGGCCTTGGAGTTGGATCAGGCCGGCAAGCCGCGGCGGGTGGCCATGGACACACTGGCGAAGGTGGATGGCCATAGTCTGCGGAAGTTCACGCAGAAAAGTGTTGCGAAAGGCGCGACGCTTCTGACGGATGGCTGGAGCGCCTACAAGGCCGTAGCAAAAGCCGGCTACAAGCACCACGCGACAGTGACAGGGAGCGGACCGAAAGCGATTGCCAAGTTTCCATGGATTCACACGTTCATCGGCAACATGAAGCGCATGATTCTCGGCACGCATCACCATGTGTCGCCGAAACATCTGGCCCACTATCTTGCCGAGTTCACCTATCGGGCCAACCGCCGATGGATGGAGGCCAACCTCTTCGACCGCCTCCTCGTCGCGGCTGTGAACGACAAAGCCGTGACATACAGGCAGTTAACAACCGGAGCGAGCTAGAGATTCAGGATAAATATTAGCATGGCCCCTTCGGAGGGGTGTGCGGGTGGCATTTGTCACATGCGACCAGGTAGGCCGTAATCGATCGTTTCCATACATGGCGCCGCCACCGGCACCACCGCCACTCCGGTCATGCTGCCCGGTCACGGCGACATGTACATGCCGACCCAACGTCAAACAGCGGCATGCCTAATCACACGGCGGATCATGTATGGCAACCGGCAAACGGCCACTTC
>JANLTA010000511.1:0-2811 GCA_031362705.1 Gemmataceae bacterium
CAATGTTCCAACTTTGGTAGGTCCATGGGGCAGGGGAGTGCGGCTGCAATTTGAGGATGGCGTTGACGAGTAACTCCAGCTTGTTCCACTCATGTTTCTTCTTCATCTCGTCAGATTCATACCAAAGCGTCGCCAACGCCAAGCCGCGTGAGCCGCTGAGCAACATCCGCACGGCGCTGCCGGTCAGGTCGGCCTCGCCCGTGGACAAGTCCGTGAGTTCCAGTTTTTTGGCTTGCGCTGATACGGTCCACGCCGGTGGTTCATTTCCGGTGAGCGGCGAGGCGACGCCGCGCCAGAAAAACGTGTTGCCGGCCAACAGCGCGATGATCAGTGCGACATAGATCACTTTGCGCTGCGTCGTGGTACTGGATGATGCTGCCATGACCATATCCTCCGTCGCGCTAGTGGTTGGCCACTTCCCGTGATTTCATCAGATAATATGAAAGTATGGCCCAGGGCAACAGGTAACCCGCCAGGGCGATAAACGCCAGTAATATCTCGACCGCGGGAATGTTGAAGCCTTCGGCGACGTAGTTGCTCCAATCAAAAAGGCTGACGTCGGGAATGAGATTGATGATGCGGCGGTAGAGCCATTGCGCGCCGACATCAACGGTCTGGGCGACTTGAGCACCCGGCGTATTGTCCAATGGCGATATGATATTGCTGTTGGTAACGAGGCGCATCGCCGCCTCGGATGGGCCGCCACCCACGACGTTGCCTTCGGCCACCTCACGGATGAAGTCGCGGAACGAACCCAATAGCACGATGCCCATGCTGGTCAACCAACTGACAATACCCGTGAGATAAGTACTCAGAGTCACCGCCAGGCCCACGGTCAGACATGTCATCATCCAAAGGCCAAACGCGCCTTTGAAAAAGTTCCACCAGAACGGGCTGTTGCCGGCCACCAGGTACAAGTCACGCTTGGCGACACCGAGGAACTGCGTGCGGCTCTCGCATTTCACGCGCACTTCCAACTTCGGCAAACTGGCATGTGGCTTCGCATTGATGGCGTATTTGAATAATCCGCCCGGCACGTTGATGGCAATGGTGTGGTAGTCGGCGATTTCCCGACCCTTCAACTCGAAGTAGCCAAACTTCTCCGCCAGCTCATTCCACTTCTTCCACTCCGGGTCGCCAGGGGCCGGATTGCGATTGGGATTCAGGCCAAGCCGCCGAAGTTCATCGTCATAGTCTTTCTTTTTGGTATCCGGGGCTTCCTTGATCGGGTCCTCCGTCCAGCCCGGCGTCACGAAGAAGACTGACACTTGTACGCCTTTGCCTTCTTCGCCCTTCGTCGTGCGGAAAATATCGAAAGCAAATTCGACTGGCACCGATTCGGCGTTGGCGAGACTCGCCGGCAATTCCGGATACATGAATACAGCACGATGGCTCACACCCTGACCGCCAGCAATATATCGGCGGTATTCCCACTCACGGCCAACGGAGTCGCCTTCGAACTGGCCGCGCCGATTGCGATACTGCAATTCGCCGTAGATAGGATCGCGGGCCTGAAAGCTCTCGAACTTGGCTTCCGGTGAAACGTTGCCGGCCAATATGAGCAGCAGCGACAAACTGCGCAAGACGATTAACACCATTGTCGCCAAACCCATGCAGCCGAGAAAACGGCCTAGAACGATTTCAAATCGCTGCACCGGCTTGGTCACGACGGTGTGAATCGTCTGGTTCTTCAAGTCCGTCGGGATGCCCAACGCCGCCAACATGCTGAACGACACGAGGAACACCGCGTTCATTGCGAAGTCCACAATCGCTACGGTTTGACGAACTTCGTCTTCTTTCTTGACTTCGAAGAACCACTTTGATGGGAACAGGAACAATAAGAGGAATGCCAGGAACACCCAAAGAATGCGCCGCCGCACTGCTTCTTTGAAGCTCAGGCGTGCGATGGCCATGATGCGCCGGCCACGGACACGCAACAGGTCCACGAAGAACGGCAGCCCGATGCCAAGGATCGCCAACGCTCCACCGGCGGTAAGGCAATAGTCCTTGTAATCGCCTTGTGGCGTGCGAATCTGCTCGATTTTTTTCACTGGGCCGACGCCGCCACCAGCATCAACTATCGGAGTTGGCGGCTCCAACGATGCGAACACCCCCGCACCGACAAACGCCGCCAGTGACAACACAAACAGTAGCAGCACAGCTGGCATCGTCTTCGCTTGCGTTTGGTCGCTGCCGCCGATGGAATCGGCCTTGCGGAATGCGAACACAACGTAAAGCACTAAACCCGCGATGGCGAAGCCGCCGGCATCCTGCACCCATGTCTTCAGGTACGACGCCAACTCCGCCAGCTTCAGCGGCTCGCGCTCGATTTCAAGAATGGCGAACAGTGGATCAAACATCGATTGATGACCGCGTGAGGGTTATTTGGAAGCCGGCACCTTGCCGTCAGCCGCCGGGAGATACCGGCGACCAGGGTGAGCCTTGCTTTCTTCCACGATGCGTAAGAACAGGTCTTCGAGCGTCGTCGTCGGATGGCCGAACGATTCCAGTTTGCCGCCGTGACGCTTCAAGACGGCTTCCAATTCGTTTTTGAGTTCGTCCGACACGCGCACGGAGCCGGCACGCAACTCGACGCGCTGGGCGTCTTGCAACAGCGTGCTCACTGAGCCAAGTTCCTGAAGTTCGCCGTTGTACAAAATGGCGATGCGGTCGCAGACGTCCTGCACGTCTTCGAGTCGGTGGCTGCACATCAGAATTGTTTTGCCCTGATCACGCAGTTCGACGATCAGGTCTTTCATCCAGCGTGTGCCGATGGGATCAAGGCCCGATGTTGGCTCATCGAGAATGATG
>JANLTA010000549.1:0-2210 GCA_031362705.1 Gemmataceae bacterium
GCGGCGATTTGGGATGAAGTAGAGGATTGAGATGAAGGGATTGAAGTTCTGCGAGACCGGCGTCCGCGTTTAACCAAGTCGGCCTTGCACCGCATCGCCAACCGACTCCAGCCCCGTCCAACAACAGCCTCGCAATCAACCCCACGCCGGCTAGAGAATTAAGTGGGGATTGCCTAAGAGCCTATCCGAGAACCCTTGCGGCTCGTAGTGCGACAATAGCGAATCGAAGGTGCAAGAAGCCAATGTAGTTCTTGACGTTCTTTTCCCAGCGAGTCAACAGCCGCCGAGCACGGTTGAGCCACGAGTGTGTGCGTTCGACTTTCCAGCGTCGTGCCTTGCCGCGACGATGCTTGGGCTTGGCGGGCTGATTGGCCTTGGGCGGGACGTGAGGCGTATAGCCTCGCTGGCGAACTTGACGATCGCCCGGTTCGCCCGCGTAGCCCTTGTCGAGACAGAGATGTTGCGGCGTTTCAGCCGTGGGCTCAGGACGTTCAATCGGGATCGCATCCAAGGTCTCGGCCACCAACTTCTGGTCAGGCACATTGGCGCCGGCGATGGCAACCGCCAGCGGCACCCCACGGCCATCGACTAGCGTCGAAGAACGCTTCACGCCCAACTTGCCACGATCGGTCGGGTTTTTGCCGGTTTTTTCCCCCACCCAGCGGCGACTTGGTCATCGCCCCGTCCATGCTCTGCCACTTCCAGTCGATGCCTTTGAGGCGGTCGTATTCGGTCAAGGCGAGTTGCCACAACTCCTCGAACACGCCACACGCCACCCACTCTTGAAAGTAGGCGTGAATCGCGCTACCCGAGCCAAACTGCTTGGGCATCGCTTTCCATTGACAGCCGGTGGCCAACACATACAAGATGCCGCCCACAACATTGCGCATCGGCAGGCGCGGCCGACCACCTTTGCGGCTGGTTTTGTAGATCGGGATGACGAGATCGATACGCTCCCACAACGCGTCGGGAATCTGGTGAAACTGAGACGATGCCTTGGCCATACGCACCTCCATCCAGATCGAGATTAAGAATCCTCAATCGGTACTACGAATGCTAGCGGCCCAATGGTTCGGTATTCGGATAGGCTCTCAGAAGGTGTTTGTGAACCGCTATCATCTGCTAGTGGACTGTTCGGATAGGATTGGTTGGGGCAACCAGGGAGGTCTTGGCGATGCCGTTTACCATCCGACCGTCGTATGACAGTGATCTGACCGATGCGCAATGGCTGTTGATTCGACCACTGTTGCCGGGGCATCCTCCGCGCGGTGCCGACCCGACGGTTTCGCGTCGCCAGATCGTCAATGCCGTCTTGTACGTGAACAAGCACGGCTGTTCCTGGCGGGGGTTACCACACGACTTTCCCAAGTGGCAAACGGTCTACGGCTACTTTCGGCAGTGCGTCAAAACGGGAGTCTGGGAACGAATCCACGACGAACTTCGCCGCGCAGTTCGCACGGCGGAGGGAAAGCAACCGGAGCCCACGGCCGCGATCATCGATAGTCAATCGGTGAAGACGACCGAAAAAGGGGGATACACGGGTACGATGCCGGCAAGAAAATCAACGGCCGAAAACGCCACATCTTGGTCGATACGTTAGGTTTGTTGTTGGCGGTCGTGGTCCATTCGGCAGCGATTCAAGATCGCGACGGAGCCAAGCTGGTATTCTTCAAAGCGGCCGCTTCGTTCCCGATGATCTCGTTGGTTTGGGCCGACGGCGGCTACGCCGGAAAGCTCGTCGAGTGGTTGCAACAGTGGTGTGGTTGGGTTCTGGAAATCGTTCGTAAACTCGAGGGCCAAGTCGGCTTTCAAGTGTTGCCCAAGCGGTGGCTGGTCGAACGCACCTTCGCTTGGTTGGGCCATAGTCGGCGACTCAGCAAAGACTACGAGGAACTCGTCGAGAACAGCGAAGCCATGGTTCAGATCGCCATGATCCGCTTGATGCTGCAACGACTCGGCCAACCGCCCAGGCCGAAACAGCGACGATAGCGTTTAACAAACACCTTCTCATAATGCGAATGTTCAGTACCGTACTGCCGATACCCGCATCGTGGGTGTGTGCGCTAAAAAAGGGTGTTTTGGGTGTCCTGTTTCGACAATCAGGCACGTTCCAACGGGTTGCTCTCCCAAAAACTCATCCCGAATTCTCTCTTGAACGCGCACCGCAAGCGGTTCGCCGAAATACCGAATGATCGCTTCGTCTACGCCCC
>JANLTA010000556.1:0-2787 GCA_031362705.1 Gemmataceae bacterium
ATGAGGTTCATGGATGAGTTGGTGCGTTGAAAGGCGATGCCGCAGGACAAAACGGTCCGGCGTATCTGTCGCTTAAATGAACTCACCTCCTACCCCCTCGCCAACAGCGACAAATGAGCCGACCTGTTCGGCTCACAAACAAAGCGCCACACGCGCCCACCTCGAGTGTGGCAACAAGGTTGGCCGCTACGGCCGCTGCGGTCGTAGCGAGCGTGACCATTACCCCAAGTGCCCGCGGCATCCCCTTTCCAGCGCGTGGGAGTGCGCGCGGGCGGATATCGGGGGCGAGGGAGTTAGGTGCGAGGATTGAGGATCGAGGATCAGGGATCGGATACCGGGGTCCGGGGCTGGTGGCTTATCGCCAGCGAGAGTGTTCTTTGACAACTGAATTCAGATGAGCAAAGGCTGGCAGGCACGTATACCAACCCTTGCCCGTCGCCGCCACAAGGGTTCATCATGCGCATCACAGTTTGCGGGGCCGCAGGCGAGGTCACCGGGTCGAGTTATCTCGTCGAAACGGACTCCGCGCGGGTGCTGCTTGATTGCGGCATGTTCCAGGGTCAGGGCGCGACGGATGAAAAGAACCAAGACCTGGGACCCATCGACCCCGCGCGACTCACGTCGGTCGTTGTCACGCATGCGCATCTCGATCATACGGGCCGGCTGCCGTTGTTGGCAGCACGTGGTTTTCGCGGGAACTTGTTTTGCACGCCAGCCACCGAGGACTTCACGCGGCTGATCTTGTTGGACTCCTCACATCTGCAGGAGGCCGATGCCGAGCGTGAGAATCGTCGGCGACCGCCGGGCAGCAAGCCGGTAGTGCCGCTGTACACGAAGGGTGATGTCGAGCATCTCAATCCATTGATTCGCACCGTGAAGCTTGATGCCGTTCAAGATGTCGCGCCGGGCGTCAGTGTGAAGTTCCGCGAGGCCGGACATATTCTCGGTTCAGCCGCAGTCGAGATGTATGTGACGGAAGCAGGCAAGACGTGGACCATCGCGTTTTCGGGCGACCTGGGTCCGTTGAGTAGTCCGATCCTCAATGAGTATGTGCCGATTCAAAAGGCGGATCTGGTGTTTCAGGAGACGACTTATGGCGGTCGTGAACATCGGCCGCTCGCGGAAACGGTAACGGAGTTTCGCGGCATCCTTCGTGAAGCGGTCGCCCGCAGCATGAAGATTCTGATCCCTGCCTTCGCCATTGGTCGATCGCAGCAGGTCATTTATCACATTGCCGAGGCGGTGCGTGATAATGTGATTGCGCCGATCCCGATTTATCTCGATAGCCCGATGGCCATCGAGGCCACGCGAATGTACGGCAAGCATCGTGATTTGTTTGATCTCGAAGCCCGTGCTCACGAAAAGTCGGCGGACTTGCAGGCGACGCTGGATCGACTGACGTTTGTGCAGTCGGCCGATGAATCCCGCGCGCTCAATACCAAGACCGGCCCGATGGTCATCATCGCGGGTTCCGGCATGTGCGACGGCGGGCGAATCGTGCATCATTTGCGTAATAACCTTGATCGGCCGAACACGGCCGTCGTCATCGTCGGTTTTCAGGCGCACGGTTCGCTGGGTCAGCGCCTCGTCAGTGGTGCGAGGGAAGTGAAGATCTTCGGTAACCGGATCCCGGTGCGGGCGGCGGTTCACACACTCGGCGGCTTCTCCGGCCATGCCGGCCAGCGCGACTTGTTGACATGGGCTAAACCGCTGGCTGCCGGCAAGCCGCGCTGGATTCTCACACACGGCGAAGACCTGGCCCGAACGGCATATCAAAAGGTCATGATGTCTAACTATGGCATCATGGCCGAGTGTCCGAAACGCTATGACGCGGTGGAGATGAAGTAGGAGATACTCCGTCAATAACAGAATGGCGAGCTCGGAATTGCCGACTTGATCGCTCAGCGATCACAGGCGAGTCCCGGCGCGCCGGTCCAACCTAGTTTCCATTGCGATCAAGCGATTCAAGAAAAGTGACGAATTCACTCGCATTGCGAATCACGTCAAAATCACCATTCGTGTTAAGGCGTCGTTCAATCAAGTGCGGGCTTGTGAAAAAACGTCGGCTTTGAGCATTCCGCAAACAAGTGATTACCGCCGGGATCAATCGATTGTGGTCGTCGCCATTGGTGAAGTGTCGATAGCAGCGGGTATAAGCACGGGCAAGATCAAAGTAATGTTCGGCCGTCAGTGCTTTTTCCTTGATCAGTTCGTCAGCGGCATCGATTGCTTCTCTTGCGTGCCCGGCACCGGCCGCGGCAGCGCACCAGCCGGCGCGGCGCGTTAGCGGACTGGCCTGTAGATTCATCGCCGCGGCACGCTCCCATTTCGACAGAGATTCGACATAATTGCCGGACGCGTCTAATAGTCTGGCACGATCCATCATCAAGTCGGCGCGCATGAAGTCGGCCACCGGATCACAAAAAGTCTCACTCGGAACGAATATCCGTTCCGCCCGATCAATGGTGGCTCGTGATTCATCGAAACGATGTTGATCCATGAGGTAACGAGCGTGGTCATGGTAAGCTCTGATGGTAACGCAGAGTATTTTGTTTGCAGAATTCTGTCTGGCGAATGGCAGTAGCGATTCCAAGGTCATGATCAGGTCGGCGTAATCTCTGTCCGCGGCCGCAAAATCACCGAGACCGGCATGGGCCTCGGCGCGATTCCCGATTACCAGGGCGCGTGTCCAATGGTAAGGCTTGACGTCGGGTGACTGGTCAATCAATCTTTGGAAAATCTCGGCCCCCTCGTTCGCTTTGGTGATAGCAAGCGCGAAATCGCCGT
>JANLTA010000563.1:0-1744 GCA_031362705.1 Gemmataceae bacterium
AGAAGACAAGTACTCCGGCCTACCGGGACAACCTCATGAGTTGTTTTTCTTTGTGTGAACTTTGTGTGCTCTGTGTCTTTGTGGTTGGTCTTAAGAATTAACCACAGAGACACAGAGGGCACAGAGAAAGCACAAAGAAGAGGAATACGCAGGCGCACCCTCAGATCGCTGAGGCAATTCGGTCTCTTGGCAGCCTACCGGGCGCGCTCCACGGTCGCAACCCCTCGGCCTTCACCGTAAGCTGAACAGTTGGTGTAACTTCATTGAGGGTGTGTGGTGGCGTTTCGTGTAACGAATCTTCGCATCAGCCTCGACGAGCCGGACTTGGCATTGCCCAGTCACGTCGGCCGAGCCATCGGCGCACCGGCCGATACGTTCGCAATGCGCATCCTGCGCAAGAGCCTCGATACGCGCAACAAGAATGATGTCCATTTTGTCTATTCCGTGGAAGTGCGTCCACATGAGGCTACGATGCGATTGCGTGGCCATCCGCAAGGCCCGCGGATCGAGCCTTACGATGACCCGCCATTTTCCATGCCGGATTCGGGTCAGAAGCCATTGAGAGATCGACCCGTAATCGTCGGTTCCGGGCCGGCCGGTTTGGCCGCGGGCTACTTCCTGGCAGAAATGGGTTATCGCCCGTTGGTGCTGGAGCGTGGCCGAGCCGTCGGGGAACGCATCCGTGATGTGAAGACTTTTGACGCCGGCGGTCGCTTTGAACCCACGAGTAATTATCTTTTTGGCGAGGGCGGGGCCGGCACGTTCAGCGATGGCAAGCTCACGTGTCGCAACACCGGTGCCGATGTGTTGCGCGTGTTGGAGTTGTTTGCCTCGTGCAAAGGCAAGCCCGAGATTCTCTACGAGCACCGTCCCCATCTCGGCAGCAACCGGTTGCCGGCCGTCGTAAAGGCGATGCGGCAACGCATCGAAGCGCTCGGCGGCGAAGTGCGCTTCAACGCCCCGGTCGAAGACTTGTTGATCGAGTCCGGTGACGTGCGCGGCGTCATCACACCGAGCGAGACAATTCGTTCCAACGCGATCATACTCGCCATTGGTCATAGCGCCCGCGATACCCTGGCGACGTTGCTGCGTCGCAAGGTTCCGTTGGAACAGAAGCCATTTCAGATGGGCGTGCGCATCGAGCATCCGCAAAGCACCGTCAACCGCGTGCAATACGGCTCGCGGCAATTGGAAGAGCAACTTGGTAATGCCGACTATTCATTAGTAGCCAAGGGCAAAGCGGACCTGTTCACCTTTTGCATGTGTGCCGGCGGGTACATTATTCCGAGCGTTTCCGAAGCTGGCCTGTTCTGCACCAACGGCATGAGTCTATCGAAGCGCGACTCGTATTACGCCAACAGCGGCCTGGTCGTCACGGTTCCGACTGACGCCTTCGAAGGCGACGATCCATTGGCGGGCATTCGGTTGCAAGAGCGATACGAGCGCAGAGCATTTGAGTTGGGTGGTGGCGAATACCGCTGCCCGGTGCAACGAGCCACGGACTTCGTGGCGGGACGCGCATCCGACACAGTCCCGCAATGCAGTTACCCGCGTGGGGTCGTGCCGACCCAACTCGACGAAGTCTTGCCGCCGGTTGTTGGCAGCGCCGTTCGTGCCGGCTTACCCATCATGGACCACCGTTGGCGTGGCCGCTTCCTGCATGAGGCCGTTCTGGTCGGCCCGGAAGCACGCGGCAGTTCACCGGTGCGCATCATTCGTAATGCCGATTCTCGCCAATCGCCGG
>JANLTA010000636.1:0-2036 GCA_031362705.1 Gemmataceae bacterium
GGGGCGTGGGCCGAGGCCGAGATGATCCCGGACGACGGCGACACGCTCAAAGGACGCGACGCAATTCAGAAGGCCTATGCCGCGCACTTCGCCAAGGCCAAACGCTCGAAGATCACGCTGAAGTCCGAGTCCATGCGCTTCACATCCCGCGATACGGCGATCGAGGACGGCGAGATCACCGTGACTCCTGCGGAAGGTTCACCCGGCACGCACCGCTACCAGATCCTCTTCGTTCGCGAAGACGGCAAGTGGCTCATCTCCGTCATCAAGGAGTGGCCGGAGGAAACCACCGAACTCGACGACCTCGACTGGCTGATCGGAACCTGGACCGCCAAAAAGGGGGATGTCGAAGTCTCCAACACCTACGAGTGGATGAGCAACAAGTCGTTCATCAAAGCCAGCATCACCGTACGCGGGAAGGACCGGTCCTTCACAGCGATGCAGATCATCGGCGTCGATCCGGTCTCGGGCATCATTCGCACCTGGACGTTCGAGCACGATGGCGGCGTCGGCGAAGGCACAATAACCCACGACGGACCGCATTGGGTCTTCGAAAACGTTGCCATGCTGACCGGCGGCGGCACGCTCGAAACCACCAACATTCTCGTGCCGGTGGACCGCGACACCATCACCTGGCAACCGGTCAATCTGACGATCAACGGCGAACCCATCGGCAACCTGCCGCCGACAAAACTCACCCGCGTCAAGAAGTAAACACACCCAACTGCACAACGAAGAGGAATGCTCCATGAAACGCATATTGATGATGACGGTCGCTGTTGGATTTGCCGTGTTTCTCTCGCCGTCGGAGATGGAGGCCCAACGTGGCCGCGGCGGCGGTGGTGGCGGCCGCGGTGGTGGTGGCTTCACGGCCCCGGCCCGGCCCGCAGCCGCTGCTTCGCGTCCGGCAACGGCTCCGTCCCGACCGGCTCCGACTGCAGCACCGCATTCGAGTTCAGGCACAACACCCCGTGGCGGCAGCTATCAGGGCGGAACGGGCGGCGGAAGCCACACAACGGCCGGCGGGTCGACCGTGACCTGGAAAGGCGCAGGGGCTGGCGGCACAACGGCCGGCGGCACCACGGGCGGCAAGTATGTCGGAGGTGTGCAGGTCACCACGCCGGGCGGGCAGACGATCAACCACGTCGGCAAAGGTGGCGCGGCAACCGGCCCGGGCGGCAATACCGTCGCCGGCCGCTCCGGCGCGACGGGTACCTATGGCCCGCAGGGTAGCGGCGCGACCGCGTCCCGCGGCGCTGTCGCCAGCGGCCCTGGCGGAACCGCAGCCTATCGTGGCGGCGTCGCCGTCGGCCCGAATGGTGCCGCGGGCTATCGTCAGGCTGGTGCCGCGACTGCGAGTGGCACTTATTACCGTTCTGCCGCTGCGGTAAACGGTCAAGCAACCGCTGTGCGTTCCAACTTCCAAAACTTTGCACAGCAATATCCAGCACTCACCGCACGGTGGGTGGGGCCAACTTGGCGTCCGGTGGCTTGGTCCGCCCTCGCCAGTTACGGGAGCTATCCGGCCGAGTCGACTAGCTATGACTACGGCAGCAGCGTGGTCTACCAGGACGACTCCGTCTACGTGAATGGCGACAACGTTGGCACTGCGGAGCAGTACGCCACGCAGGCAGCCACTATCGCCGAAGAAGGCAAGAAGGCGGAGGCGAACAAGGACGACGAATGGCAGTCGCTCGGAGTTTTTGCCATGATCCAGGGGGAGGAAACTACGTCCAATAACATCTTCCAAATTGCCGTCAACAAGGCGGGAGTCATCCGTGGCGAGTACTTCAACGCACTGACAAACTCCAACGAGCCGGTCTACGGCCAGGTGGACAAAAAGTCGCAACGAGCGGCCTGGACCGTCGGCGACAAGAAGACGCCGACGTACGAAGCCGGCATCTTTAACCTGACGGAAGAACGGACCACGATGATGGTCCACTATTCCAAGGATCGGTCGCAGCAGTTCACGCTCGTTCGGATCGAACAACCGGACGGCAACGCACCTGAAAGCGGAGGAACACCCGCTCCGAAAC
>JANLTA010000645.1:0-4281 GCA_031362705.1 Gemmataceae bacterium
CGATGGACGTGGTACTGCAAGGAGCCTGCGCGCTGCCGGATATGGACATCCCCCACATACCCGACTACGAGTTGGTCGCCGAGATCGGCGGCAATTCACTGACCCGACTTTTTTCCGCCCGACATCGGGCCGGCGGCTTCGCTTGCGTGGTCAAGATGCCGCGCGACGAACGCGCCACCGATGGCGAGGCACAGCGCGCGATATTACGCGAAGCACGCATCGGTCTATCGGTGCGCAGTCGCCATGTCATTCGGCTGTTCGACGCTCAAGTCCACATGCGGCCTTACTATGTAATCATGGAATGCCTGGATGGCGAGTCATTGCAAGAGCGACTTCGAGGTGGACCACTGGGCGTAGAATTTTCGTTGCGCGTCGCTCGGCAAATTGCCGATGGCCTCATTACCATCCACGACCTTGGTTTCGTTCACGGTGCCGTCCAACCAAACCACGTCATGATCACGCACGATGGCACGGCCATTCTGACAGAACTGGGAAGCGCCCATCGCCCTGGTGAACTGTGCGCATTGAGTGGCAACAACTCTGACTATGTCGCTCCAGAAATCAACGGTGGTCGGCATACGTTTGCCAGTGATTGGTATTCCTTTGGCATTACAATTGGCGAGTTGGTCAACGGCGAACTGCCCGGGAAAGCCGGTCAATCGAATGACATTCTGAAATATCGTCGGCGCTCCGAGATGGAGTCATGGTCCCGGCAACGCAGCATCGTCCGGCCGGCGAAGCTTAAAGAGTTGCTGGCCCATATCACCGACGAGAATCCGCGACGGCGCCCGATTGGCTCCCACATTGTCAATGAGTTGCGTCAATTGGAAGCGCGCGAGGCGTGTCTGACTCAAGCGGCGTAGCCTACATTATTCCTGGCTAAGATCGTGTTCCGTGTAGAGCCGGAAGCCCGCTTGTTTCAATAGTTGCACGGCAGTTTCGTGGTCTTCGACGTGCATGGCCAACGCGCGGTCGCTCTGTGGCCCGGCAAGGAGCGCATAGGCATAGTCAACGCCGATTTCGGCCGAAAGTAACGTTTTGCAAATGCGCAGAATTGGTTGGCGACCTTCCGGCAGGCCGACTACGAGCAGGTCGCTTTCCGTGAACATCAACTTCGCGGCTTTGAGAATTTCATAGGCTCGCTCCGGGTCACTCAATACGAGCCGAATGATCGCGCAGTCGGATGTGTCGATGATGGTGATGGAGATGATGCGAACGTCGGTGGTTTCAAAACGGCGTACCAGTTCGAGCAACGCCCCGACGCGATTTTCCAGGAACACATTGAACTGGCGCACACTTGGCCAATCGCGGCCATGAGCCGTTTCAAAGTCGACGCCCGTGCCTTCGCCGCGGCCGATGGTCATCATGTATCCTCATATGAAGTTGCCGACTATACTCGAAAAACAGTGAAGATTCTACTACATATCCAACTCACCACACCGCTCCCCGTGCCACGATGGGCCAAATTGCCTCGACACGGTCACGGCGAATACAAACGAACTGGTCGTACAAATTCACGGTCGGGTCGCAGTGGCCGGGGATCAACAGGAGCTTTTCGCCCAGACGAAGTTGCCCACCATAAGCCAATCGCAACGTGCCATGTTCGTCGGAGGCATTGACGTATTCCACATCGCTGCAACCGTGAACGATTGGCAAACCTGAATCGACGGAATGCGCTTTCAATCCAGCATCGCAAACGGCGCGGTCTGGCGTTGGGCGACTCATCACCGTGGTCAAGACAAACAATGCATGCTCGAATTCCTGAGGGCAGCCAACCACGCGGCGGTAATCAGCATCCATGAAGATGTACGAGCCGGCTTGCAATTCGGTGTACACGCCGCTGACCGCCTCGAACGCGAAGGTACCCGTGCCGGCACCGGTGACGACATCGCAAATGAGCCCCTGTTGATTCAGAAGTTGCACGGTATCGCGAGTTAGATTGACTGAGGCGTCGATGGCTTCGCGACGCGCTAACAAATCGTAAATGTGTTGCGCCTTACCGTGATACGCTTGAATTCCCGCGAAAAGTAGCGATGGCTGAGCGGCAATGCACCGTGCCAGCTCGAGTGCAGGCCGGCCCGGCGCAACCCCACAGCGGCCGGCACCGACGTCAATCTCCACCAAAACAGGTAGTCGAACGTTAGCATTTTGAGCGGCGACTGCGATGTCGCGGACGTTGTGAGCATTGTCGGCGCAAACGGCCACGTTGGCACGCTTCGCCAGAGCCGCGAGCCGTGCAAGTTTGTTTGCACCGACGATTTCGTTGGAGACTAGCACATCGCCTACGCCGCCGTCGATTAGCGATTCGGCTTCGCTGACTTTTTGGCAACACACGCCGACGGCTCCGCGCGCCATCTGGTGATGCGCGATGACAGCACACTTGTGGGTCTTGGCATGAGCGCGCAGGCGAACGGGTTGGCCGACCAGTTGTGCAGCCATGCGATCAAGATTGCGTTCATAAGCATCAAGATCGATAAGCAACGCCGGTGTGTCAATCGCGTTGAGCGGGCAGCCAATGGTTGCCGGTGCGGCGTTTGTCACGATCGCTCCTTGTTACTTCGTGGTTTTATAGCCAATTCGGACGGATTCCGTCATTCCGGGGCAATCGACTTGCAATTGCCAATCCGGGGCATCTGGTGTATGGTCGCCCACCAAGCCCGGCCGCGCAAGGAGGCGCGATGTCCGTACCGCCCACTGTGCCGTTTGATGCCACGCCATTGGCTGTGGCACGGCGCGTGCTGCGCGCCGAGGCGGCCGCGCTGCGCGAGGTGGCCGACCGGCTCGACGATAGCTTTCGCGTGGCGGCCGAGTTGCTGCTGCGTTGCACGGGCCGAGTCGGGCTGAGCGGCGTCGGCAAATCACTCGACGTGGCCGGCAAGATCGCGAGCACCTTCAACTCCACCGGCACCCGCACTTATTTACTGGACCCGACCAAGGCGCTACACGGCGACCTGGGCATGGTCCATCCGGACGATGTCATTCTGGTATTCTCGCATTCCGGCGAGAGTGAAGAGCTTGTTCGCCTCATCGGACCGTTGCGTGAATTATCGGCTGCGGTGATCGGCATCACGGGTAACGAGCATGGCACGCTGGCGCGACTCGCGGACGCGGCTATCGTGTATGGTCACGTCGAAGAAATTGGTCCGCTGGCATTGGCACCGAGTACATCCACCACGGTGATGATCGCGCTGGGTGATGCGCTGGCGTGTGTACTGGCCGAAGAGCAGCAGTTCACGGCTGAGCAATTTGCGAAATACCACCCGGCGGGCAGCCTCGGTCTCAAGCTCGCCCGTGTCGAGGCAATGATGCGCGCGGGGATGGAACTGCGGATCGCTCCGGCCCGACATACCGTCCGCGAAGTCTTTGTTGCCGGTCGGCATCCCGGTCGGCGTACCGGGGCGGTTATACTCGTCGATGATCACGGACAACTTGCCGGCCTGTTCACCGACAGCGACCTGGCGCGATTGTTTGAAGAACGAAACGATGCTGCGATTGATCTACCCGTGGCTGATGTTATGACACGCGATCCTTTCACGGTGATTGTCGGCAGTAGGGTGGGAGCGGCACTCGACCTGATGAAGGCGTACAAGATTAGCGAACTTCCCGTTGTGGATGGTTCACATCGACCTGTTGGCATGTTGGACGTGACTGACCTGATTGGCGTGCCGACCCGTGCCGATGGCGCCAGTACAAGCGCAACAATGCGGCGACGGGAGAGCGCATGAAACCGCCACTCGCCGATCGTCTGCGCGACATTGATGTCCTGATTCTTGATGTGGACGGCGTGCTCACGGATGGCACCGTGATCTATTCCGACGCGGGCCAGGAATTGCAGGCGTTTCATGTGCGCGACGGTTCCGGCCTCTCGCTGTGGCGCAAAGCGGGCAAGCGCTCAGCCATCGTGACGGGTCGAGGTTCGAAGGCGCTCGAACGCCGGGCGGCGGAATTAGGCATTGATCCGGTACTGCAGCAAGTGCGCGACAAGTCGGTAGCCTTTGCCGAGGTGTTGCAACAGATGGCGGTCGCACCGGAACGTGTCGCCGTGGTTGGTGATGATCTGCCGGATTTGCCGATGTTTCATCGGGCTGGTACGGCCTTCGCAGTCGGCGATGCGGCGTTGGAAGTCCAAGCCGTCGCTGACATGGTTACGCGCAATGTCGGTGGCCGGGGTGCGGTCCGGGATGTTGTGGAAGTCGTCCTCAAGGCACAAGGTAAATGGGACGAGCTCGTGCAGGGCTTTGCATAAGCACCTTGCACCTGGGTCGATGCACCCTGCACCTG
>JANLTA010000646.1:0-2824 GCA_031362705.1 Gemmataceae bacterium
GTACCCGCCGGGGCCGCCGCCGATCACCACCAGGTCAAACCGATCCGCCATTGTTGACGATTCCTTCTACGCATAGTTGGGCGATGGTACTATCTTACGAGCGTGTTGGTGTGGCGTCGCGTGGTTGAGCGCGTCGTTGCGGTTGAGCGCTCCGCTACGGAGTACCTTCGCGTCGCGGCTAACCATTTCGCGTCGCGGCTAACCTGGTGGGTTTATGAATTGGATTGCGTTGCGGATGTTGACGGGGGATCGGGCCAAGTACATGGGGTGCGTGTTTGGGGTGGCGTTTGCCACGTTGTTGATGACGCAGCAGATTTCCATCTTTACCGGCATCATCAAGCGGACGGCGAGCCAGATTACCGATGTGCGCGATGCGGACATCTGGGTCATGGACAACAAGGTGCGCTTCATCGACGAGGTGCCGGCCCTGCCCGATGGCGACTTGCAACAGGTGCGCGGTGTGCCGGGCGTGGCGTGGGCGGTGCGCTTTTATAAAGGGCAAGTGACGGCGCGATTAGTTGAAGGCCGGTCGAGCGATGGCGCGGGCAACGGCAACTTTCGTTCGGTCGTGTTGTTTGGCCTGGACGATGCGACGCTGGTTGGTGCTCCGCAGGAGTTGTTGCTGGGATCGCTGGATGAGTTGCGGCGGCCAGGTGCAGTACTGCTCGATAAGGCCGGCTATGAATACATGTGGCCGGGACAGCCTTATGAACTTGGCCGCACGTTTGAGATGAACGAGAAGCGGGCGGTGCTGGTGGGTATCTGCAAGGTGTCGCCGCCGTTTACGACGCTGCCGGTGTTGTACACGCGTTACAGCCAGGCGGAGCAATTCGTGCCGCATAATCGCAACTTCATGAACTTCGTGTTGGCGAAAGCCGAGGCGGGCGCGGATCCGGTAGAGGTATGCCGGCGTATTCATGAACGCACCGGCGGCGACGAACGCGGGCTGATGGCTCTCACGCAGGATCAGTTTTTCTGGAAGACGATTTGGTACTTCCTTGGTTCCACCGGCATCCCGGTGAACTTCGGCATCACGATCGCGCTGGGCTTCATCATTGGCGTGGCCATCGTCGGTCAGACGTTTTACTTATTCACGGTGGACAACCTCCGGCAATTCGGCGCACTCAAGGCGATGGGCGTGACCAACCTGCGCGTCATCGGCATGATTTTGCTGCAAGCCGTCAGCGTTGGTTTGATCGGTTACGGCATCGGCATGGGCTTGGCGGCGGCATTCTTCGAGCGAACCAGCACGATCACGCACCTGGCCGGCCTGGCGATTCCATGGGTCGTCGCCGTGGGTGTCGGCGGCGCCGTGCTCGTGATCGTCATCATGTCTGCGCTGGTGAGCATCCGCAAAGTGCTGGTGCTGGAGCCGGCAATAGTTTTTCGAGGCTAAGGTCATCGTCGCGAACATGCAAGCAACTTTGACCAACGATCACTCAGCAGTGGTTTGCCGCGGTGTTGTCAAGGACTTCACCTCCGGCGATACCACGGTGCGGGTGTTGCATGGCATCGACCTTGATTTGCCGGCCGGCGAATTGGCTCTCCTGGTCGGACCAAGTGGGTGCGGGAAGACCACGCTGATCTCGATCATTGCGGGGTTGCTGGAGACAACGGCAGGCTCGGTCGATGTGTTTGGGCAGGAGTTCTCCACGTTGCGCGGCGCGAAGAAGGTGAACTACCGCGGCAAGAACATCGGCTTCGTGTTTCAACAGTACAATTTGCTACCATCGCTGACGGCGGCGGAAAACGCGGCGATCCCGCTAATCATTCTAGGGATGCCACGTAAGCCCGCGGTGGAGAAAGCGAAGGCAACGATGAGTTTGGTCGGGCTGTCCGACAAGGTGAATAGCCTGCCCAATCAACTTTCGGGCGGGCAGCAACAGCGGGTGGCCATCGCGCGGGCGCTGGTGCATGAGCCGCGGTTGCTGGTGTGCGATGAGCCGACGGCGGCACTGGATGCGGCGTCGGGCCGGGTGGTAATGGAGTTGATCCGCAACGTGGCTGTGCAGCCGGGCCGGGCGGTGATCGTGGTCACGCATGATAGCCGGGTGTTTGGCTTCGGCGACCGTATGATTCTGATGAGCGATGGCCGGATTGATCGAGTGACGACCGAAATACCGACCGCGGAGGTGAGTCATGCGTAAGTTCGGCGTGCCAATCATTGCGGGGATGATGTTGCTGTTTGCGATTTATCATGTCGTGAAGGCACAGCAATCGCCCGGCAAGTCGGCACCACCCGTCGAGCCGGCCCGGTCGCCATTTGGCCGGACGTTGGCCGCTTCGGGGTTGGTCGAAGCAAAGACAGAGAACATCGCCATCGGTTCGCACTTGCCGGGTATCGTTCACGAAGTGCCGGTGAAGGTTGGCCAGCGCTTGAAGGCTGGTGACGTGATTCTGAAGATCGACGACCGACAGTTACAAGCCGAGTTGAAGTTACGGGCCGCGAACCTGACGGCGGCAGAGGCGCAGTTGGCGAAGCTCGTGGCGATGCCACGGCAGGAAGAGTTGCCGCCGGCCGAGGCCAAGGTTCGCGAGGCACAGGCGACGCTGGACAACTGGACCGATCAATATGAGCGGGCCAAAAAGATGTACGACAAACGTGCCATCGGTGAAGAAGAAGTCGTCAAGCTGCGGAATTCGCGACAGGCCGCTCAAGAACAGCACGACCGCATGAAGGCCGAGTTGGGTTTGTTGCGATGCGGTGCCTGGGAGCCGGACAATCTTATTGCTAATGCCTTTGTCGCTCAAATGCAGGCACATCTTGAAATCGCTCGAACCGAAATTGTGCGCCTGGCGGTGAAAGCCCCGGTGGTTGCCTAGG
>JANLTA010000658.1:0-3196 GCA_031362705.1 Gemmataceae bacterium
CTTGAGCTGCTCGGCGATTTCCTGCCGTTTGTGTACCACCGGCCCATCGGCATCGCTGAGATTCTGGCGGTCATGTAAGTCGATATATTCGGCCACCAACTCCGGAAGCGATTTGCGGTAGATGCGCGCTTCGTCGAGCCATTCGCGAACGTTGGCTTCATCGGCCTCGCGAAGCCAAAATGTGCGCGAGTAAAGAAGATAGGCAACGCCGCCGACCATCGCGGCCCAAAGCAACAACGCAATCGAAAGCGCTACGGCGAAGCGGCGGCCCGTCGGCGCGATCAATTCAGAAGGTGGGGCGACTGGCGCGTCCATGATCGAGTATCAACCGTTTGACAGGTCGCCAGACCGGCCCCGCGCCGGCGCTGTCGCGCGTCCACACTTCAAGCGTGGCTGAGGATTGCACATGGTTCATCGGCGCCAAGCCAGCCAGTTGCGGTCGCAGCACCAGGACATATTCTCCGCTGCCGCCCAAACGGTTCCCGCGGTCATCAAACACCGGCGGCGATAATCCACGCAGACGACGTTGCAATTCTTCCGCACTGCTTATCAACCGGGGCGCACTGTCCGGTTTCTCGACGCCGAATGCCGCTCGCACCAGCAATCGAACGAGATCACGATGTAGCAACACGTCGTCGGCATTCGTGGGCGGCAACAAGTTGTCAGGCCGCAATAACTCGGAATCGGTCATTGCTTCCGTTGTTGGCGGCTCTCGACCAGGCGGCCAATTCGCATCTTCCTCTGCGGCCGCGCGGTCCCACCCTACCGGATTCTGATGCGTGAAGAACACCACCGGCACCGGCAACGAGCGGATGTTCCAGGTGATGTCCGCATCACGGTAGACGTTGTTCAAGTTGATCGAGTCTCCGGTGATAGCCACGAGATTCCGACCAACCAATGGTAACGCTCCGGTGATCGCTCGCAACACCCGGCGTGCTGGTGCCGCCGCGGTCGGTAGTACAAGCAGTTGTCGTTCCAAGGGCGCTTCACGTAATCCATTCAACAGTCGTTCCGCGGCGTCGGCTTCCCATTGGTTCGGAGCATATTGACCGCCCACCGAATACGGGATGCCAATTGTCGCACGCACCAGAACGCGGCCCGGTGCCGACTCGTGCAAAGCCAGGTGAAACTGTCGCGACAGGTCCACCGAGTACGGATCATCATCCCATTCCAGCGCATAGACCGATGGCGAGAAGACTTCTTCGTGACCCATCAATGCGGCAATCGCGTCGAATGGCCGGCCGAGCCCGACGACGTTGATCGCCGACAATGGGTTGCCATGTGGCCGCAAGTCCGGCTGCGACCACACGAAATTCACCACGGCCGCGGCGATCTGCTCGTTGGTAAAGCACATACGGAACGAACGGCCGGCGTAGACTTGCATCAAATCTGGTGCGGCCGGTTCATCCGGATCGGCAAACGTGCTAGCCGTCGCGGTGGTGAAAAACAACGCCGGCGGCTCCGTGACCCACGCCGTCTGCGCCGCAAGCGCCCGCGCCAGATCGAGTGCCCGGTCGCTGGAGCCACCACCGATTACTACCAGCGGCGATGGTGAACGTCGCGCCAGCCGCTCCGCCCAACGCACGGCATTGGCACCCTTCGATAGCTTGTACCAACGGATCAGAATGCGATTCGGCGAATTGGCTAGTGACAAGACAAGTTCAGGCGTTGCCGTCGTTTCTTCAGGAAACGCGCGGGCGTCATCGACCTTCAGTTCCGGCCAATCGCGACTGACGCGATGAATGCCGGTGATAAACCGTTCCCACGCACCCGTGCTGGTGGCCGCGTGAATGTATGCGATTTCCTGATCGCCTGCCGGCACGCTGGCCACGCCACTCTCATTCGAGCGCGTCAGTTGCCATGCAACCGCGAACCCGGCCAGGCCGGCGACCAACAACAAGCTGACGAACAATCGACGCATGGAGACCATTCAGAAAATCACGTCAACGATTCTTCTTCCTCTTCTTCATCAGCCAGGCCGGCGTCCAGTTGCGCCAGGCGACCTAGCAATGCCACGCCACCAGTAACCGCTGCGAGGCTCACCAGCCCCGCGACAGCCCACACGGCCACGGTCACACTGAAGAGCGATTCCGAGCGATAGGCAACAAGAAAACTGGTGACCGTTGCCGCACAGATCACTGACACCATCGGTACCAGAGCCGCCGTCCGCCCCGCCATGCGAGTGCGCACATCGTAGTATGGCAACGATTGGCCGCACTCCACGGCTTTGATGTGCTCGGCGTGGCGCATCTCGCTGACCTTGTAATTATGCCGCAGCAATTGCGGCACCACGATTAGCAACGTGCCGACCAAAAGGATGGCCATCACAAAGATGAGCAGTTCGCCCGAGTGTTTCTCGAGAAACATTTCCAAGTCCAAGCCCTCGCCGACCCGCATAACTTCTCTCACTCTAACAGCGAAGGTCATCAATGAAAAGGAACGGCCATGCGGATTTGCGTCTTTTGCGGCTCCAAGTTCGGCAACAACCCAGCTTACCAACAGGCCGCCCGCGACTTTGCCGCTCTCCTGGCCACCGCCGGCCACGAATTAGTCTATGGCGGCGGCAACATTGGCCTCATGGGCGTGATCGCCGACGCCGCATTGGCTGCGGGCGGGCAAGTCATCGGCGTGATTCCGGGAGCGCTTGCTGGATTGGAGATCGCTCATTCAAGCCTAACGCAGTTACACGTCGTTAATTCAATGCACGAACGCAAGGCATTGATGGCCGACCTTTCCGACGCCTTCGTCGCCCTGCCCGGCGGCTATGGCACGCTCGATGAGACTTTCGAGATTCTGACCTGGGCGCAACTTCGCATCCATAACAAACCTGTCGGTATGCTCAACGTAGACGATTACTTCACGCCACTGTTGGTGTTCCTTGATCAGCAAGTGAATGAAGGGTTCGTCCGCGGCGATCACCATGAACTGTTGCTGGTTGAGACAGAGCCGCGAGCCATGCTGGATCGACTTGATGTTGTCATGAAACATAAACGCCCTGCCCTACGCTCGCCGGTCGAGCCGTAGTCTTTGGCGAGCCGGGAACGTAAGTGACCGGAGAAAGTGCCCGCCACTCGCCCTTCGCTTTGGATAAACTGATAGTCTCTCCTCTGGTCGCTGACGCTCCCGACTCGTCAAGATAATAATGCGATGACATCCAACCGCTTTCGCCCTCGTGAACACCTTCGATTGCCCGCTG
>JANLTA010000663.1:0-4059 GCA_031362705.1 Gemmataceae bacterium
GCCATTAGCCCTGCCGCGCCGGCTCCCAGAACGATGACATCCCATTCCGGATTGGACATGTCAGTGCAGGCTCAATTCGTTCGCTGATTTCTGCGCCGCCGCGACCACCTTGGCTTCCCAATCCGCATCGTCTGGTAGAAAAGGAAAGGTCACTCCGCGCGAAGAGTTGACAAGCATGCCTAGACCATCAGGGCGCATGGCTGGTCGCACATCGTCTACACTGCCGCCCTGAGCGCCATAACCTGGGACGAGGAACCACACATGGGGCAGGCGCACGCGTAGACTCTTCAGTTCGGTTGCATGGGTCGCACCTACCACCGCACCCACATCGCCGAGCCTACATTGGCCGAGATTGTCTGCCGCCCATGCACGCACTTCGTCGCCCACGATTTCGTAGAGCTTTCGCCCGTCGCATTCGAGGTTTTGGAACAGGCCAGCGCCAGGATTGCTGGTTCGCACCAATATGAACAACCCGCGCTGTTCGCGCCGCGCCGCCTGAATGAACGGCTCGACCGCGTCCCGGCCCAGGTAGGGATTCACCGTCAGTGCATCGGCATTCCAAACTTCGCCAAACGCCGCTTCGGCATACGCCTCAGCAGTGCTGGCGATGTCGCCGCGTTTGGCGTCAAGAATCGTGATGAGACGCAGCTCGCGCGCCCGATGAAGTACGTTGCGTTGCGCTGCGAAGCCAGCTGGGCCACAAGTCTCAAAGAATGCACTCTGCGGTTTCACGACGCCACAGAATGGCTCAACCAATTCCAACACGCGCAGGCAAAACACCTCAAACGCAGCCGCGGTCCCCTCCAGCGTGTCATCAAAACGCGACCGAACAGCTTGGGGCAGCGATTCCCATCGCGGGTCCAGGCCAACGCATAATGCCGTCTCTTTGATTCTGACCGCTTCCGCCAGCCGATCGGCAAAATGCTGATTCATGCCAATAGCCTACATCCAAGCCTCATTCCCGACACCCGATTCCCAACTTCCATTTTTGTAACTCTTTCCCTTTCCAGATGCGTGGACTGTCGTTATTGCCTCGCATCCTAACGATGGACTGAGTACATTCCGAAGCGGAGGCCGGGTCATGAGCCTGTGGCGTTCCAATAGCGGGTCCGGCACGCGCCCGATCCGTCGCGCGAGCAAGCCCGCTGTCGAGCGGCTAGACCAGCGAATAGTGCCGGACACGACCAGTGTGACGGTTCCACCTGACCCGACCACGCCGGCGGTCACTTCGACAACCGATCCAACCACCACGACGCCGACCGCTCCGACAACCACGGGAACGTCGAGCATCAATGCCGACGGCACGACGACCACCACGGTCACAACGACCAATGCAGACGGCACAACAACAACGACAACGAGCACAACGCTGCCAGTCACACTGCCGGTGCAGCATTACGCCATCGGCGTAGACGGTGGCAACACCTCCCGGGTCATTGTCTACGACAACACGGGAGCGAAAAAATTCGACTTCGTCCCATACGGAACGACGTTAGGCGGTACCCACGCGGATGTCGGCGATGTGACCGGCGATGGTGTAGCCGACATTATCACTGGACCGGGTCCAGGGCAACTCACAACGGTGAAAATCTTTGACGGCGTCTCGGGCCAGAAGCTGCTCAGCTTCGACGCCTACGACAAGAGCTTCCGCGGCGGCGTCAACATCGCCGTCGGCGACATCGACGGCGATGGCCGGGCCGATATCGTCACCGGGGCCGGCGACGTTGGTGGCTCGCATGTCAAAGTCTTCTCCGGCATGGGTTTGTTCCCAACGGACGGCTACGCACTTCAGGTGGCTCCTGGCCCGGAAGCGTACATTATTCGTCAGTTCTTCGCCTACGATGCGCAGTATCACGTAGGTGCGCGCGTCGCGGTTGCCGATGTCGATGGCGATGGTCGTGCCGACATCGTGACAGCACCCGGCTTCAACGGCGGGCCTCACATCCGCGTGTTCTCGGGCACCGATGGCACCCTGTATCGCGAATTCTTTGCCTACGATGTCAACTTCCGTGGCGGTGTGTACGTCTCCGCCGGCGATCTAAATGGCGATGGCCGAGCCGATATCGTGACCGGCATGGGCGCGAATGGCATCGGCGAGGTCAAAGTGTTCGATGGCTTGACCCAACGCACCAGGGTCGCGTTTCAACCCGCGGGTGCCGGTGTTCGCATCAGCAGCCGCATTGGCATCATCGACTACGACCGGGACGGCGACCTCGACATCATGGTCGGCAATCTCAACGCCATCAATGCCTACGACGGCAAAACCTTCTCCCGCATCAGCGGCATGACGCCCTTCGACCCGACACACGTGGGCGGAGTGTTCTTTGGTTAGTGGTCAGTACAGAATCCAAAAACGAGCAGGCCCAAGACGTAGTCTTGGGCCTGCTCGTTTTGAACTAACCACGACTCAAGGTTTATCCTTGGACTTAGGCTCTTCCTTTTCCTTTGGCTTGTCTTTCGGTTTGCCCTTGGACTTGTCGCCGCCTACGCGGTCGTTGCTGAATGGTAGTTTCACTTCGTCGGCCACGTCAGCGTCTTTGGCGTTAGGTACGACTGTGATCTTGTAGCCCTTGTCGAGAACTTCGTCCTTGAGTTCGCGTTCGCCTTGGCGTGGGCCGAGTATCTTCGTGTCGTCCGTAATCTTGAAGGTCCTATCCTTGCCGTCGACGGTCAGTGTCAACGTTTTCTTGGTCAAGTCCTTGCTCTTGAACATGCCGACGACTTCTTTGACAGCCGGCTTGGCCTTGTCTTTGGCGGCTTCTTTCGGTGGAGCCTTGTCCTTGTCTTTCGGCGCGTCCTTCTTTTGCGGATCTTTGTTTTTGGGCGGTTGGGCCGTGGCGGCGCCGCCAATTAGCGACAAGCCGAGAAGACCCGAAAAGAGTACGCGGAACATCGACATTCTCCGATCGTCCGCTGGCCCGGTGGCGACCGAACCGGCCCCATGCCGGTCGGTTCGCGGAAGTGCCGCGGGTACGACGTATCAGTTAATGCTTCCAGGGTGCTGAAAGTCAAGGGTGTGGGCACCAAATTGCGGCGTTTTGACGGAAATTGGCCACGACTTTCCCTCGCGGTTCGCCTTGCCGGGCCGTGCGGGGCCGGGTTAGACTCCGCCGACTGATGGAACACACGGATTCAATTTCGTCGCGTAAGGAGCGCTGGTTCATAGCCGGCCTGCTCGTACTATTTGCCGCGGTCAGCGTGCAATACACATTCAAGGTGCTGAAGCCTCGGGAAGGCGAAACCACACGGTCGGCAATCGTCCGCTGGCGCGAACAGTTGTTGCAACTCGACGCCGGCGAGAACATTTACGAACGCTTCACGTACCCGAACCCGCCGATCATGGCGTTAATGCTGCGACCCATTGCGGAACTGCCACCGGTGGCGGGAGCCTTGGTTTGGTACTACCTCAAGGTCGGGTTAGCCCTGGCGACACTGCTGCTGGCATTCCGTCTGGCCAAAGATGCCGGCGTGCCATTTCCTCCGTGGGCCAAGGGACTGACGGTGCTGCTCAGCTTGCGACCCATGCTGGGAGACCTGATGCATGGCAACGTGAATTTGTTGATCGTGTTCCTGGTATTGGCCGGCCTGGCGCTTTATCGCAAGAACCGCGACGTGTCCGCCGGTGTGCTAATCGCCTTGGCGGCAGCGTGTAAAGTTACGCCGGCGTTGTTTCTGCCGTACTTCATCTGGAAACGGTCGTGGCGTGTTGTTGGCGGAATGTTGTTGGGACTGGCACTTTTCCTGTTCGTCGTGCCTGCGGTGTTTCTCGGCTGGGACGAGAACATGGAACTGCTGAGTAGCTGGATCGAGCGGATGGTGCTGCCGTTTGTCGCCGGCGGACAAGTGTGGTCGGAGCATTCCAATCAGTCGCTACCGGGACTTGTACAACGGTTGTTCACCCACAATCCATCGTTTTCCGATTACGAGAATGATCGCTATGTTGCCGTGGCGTATCACAACTTCGTCGATGTCGGCTCCAACGCGAAATGGATCGTCAAAGCGTTCATGGCCGTGTTTGCCGGCGGCGTTCTATGGGCATGTCGCACGCCGACAACAGAG
>JANLTA010000679.1:0-1589 GCA_031362705.1 Gemmataceae bacterium
GTGCTGATGTTGCAGGCCCTGGTCGAATCCGCCAGTTGGCTCGTCCGACTGACTCGTGATTTCGACCCCAGCGTCCTCGTGTTACGAGAAGCGAAAAGCGTCAAATATGGCACGTTTTTCGCACCCGGTAACCGAATGAACGTTGTGGTGGACTTCGTCGGTGAGACCGATGGCAAGTTCGCCTTCAAAGGCAAAGGCGAGGTTAACGGGCAAGGCACAGTGTCGGCCGCGTTCAGCCTCGGCGGTTACAACCTGCGGGACAAAAACCCTGCCTGGGCCGACCGCGATGTGGAACTCGTGAAAGCGCTGCGCAGCCATTGCCAATGGTTGCAAGTGGAGCGATAAGGCAACGATGCAACTGGCGGAACGAGTCGCGTTGGTGACCGGCGGCAGCCGCGGCATTGGCCGGGCCATCGTGAAAGCGTTGGCCGCCGACGGTGCCAAAGTGGCATTCGTTTTCCGCGGCAGCCAGGAGCATGCAGACTCCCTGGTGAAAGAACTTACGTCAAATAGCGGCGTGGCCCTGGCGATCCAAGGCGACGTGGCTGAACCCGGCGTCGCGACGAAAATCGTAGAACGGGTCGTGAATGAATTGGGCCGGCTGGACGTCTTAGTCAACAATGCCGGCATTATCCGCGACGGCCTCTTCGTGCGCATGAGCGACGCCGACTGGGATGACGTGATTGCCACGAATCTTCGCGGCACGTATTCATTTTGCCGGGCGGCGGTCGAACAGATGGCCCTGCGGCAACGATACGGGCGAATTATTAACGTGAGCAGCGTCGCCGCTGAACACGTGAACGCGGGACAGACGAACTACGCGGCCAGCAAGGGGGCTATCAACGCCTTCACTCGCGCGCTAGCCGTGGAAGTCGCCGGGCGCAATGTGACGGTGAACGCAGTGGCCCCCGGTTTCATTTCCACGGATATGACGGAGTCGATTCGCAACAAAGCGGGCGACTTCATCAAGAAGGTGATCCCGATGAAGCGCGTCGGCGAACCGGACGAGATCGCGAAAGTCGTCGCGTTTCTCGCTGGCCCCTCGGCCGCATACATCACAGGACAGGTGCTGACGGTCGATGGCGGCCTCAGCCTCGGGGCCGTGTCCCCGTGATTGGATTGACGTTACTCATATGAGAGGGTTGAACGATGACGAAGGACGAGATTTACACGAAGGTCGCCGGCACGCTGGTCGAGGCGTTGAACGTAGACGACGACGAAATCAAGCCGACGGCGACATTGCAAGGTGATCTTGGAGCCGAGTCGATCGACTTCCTCGATATTGTGTTCCGCCTCGAGCGCGAATTCAGCATCAAGATTCCGCGCGGCGAACTGTTCCCGGAATCGATCTTCCAGGGTGACCCGGACCTGGTTCAGGATGGCAAAGTCACAGCCAAAGGCCTGGCCGAGCTTCACGAGCGCATGCCGTATGCCAACTTGGAAGAGTTCGACAAGAACCCCGAATTGAGCCACCTCGGCGAGATCTTCACCGTGGATCTGATCAGCCGATACATTCAAACGAAGTTGGCTATCTGATTTGGTAGGGCGGGTCGAGGCTTTGCGAGACCCACCTGGCCAAGCGTGGTGGG
>JANLTA010000692.1:0-2734 GCA_031362705.1 Gemmataceae bacterium
GAAAAAGCCCCGCTCGCCTTCCATCGCCACTAGCCCCAGAACCAATTGCTTGAGATTGTTAGCGCATTTTGATTTGGCCGCGGCTTCGCGGACCTTTTGAACCGCCGGAAGCAGCAATCCGATGAGAATTGCGATGATGGCGATTACGACCAGCAGCTCGATCAGCGTGAATCCCCGTCGGGTGGTATTAATGGCCTCGTCTATCTCCTTTTCCCGAAATGCAGCGGAACGCGAGACTCAAAGAGTCCGTTACACGGGCTCCCGCGCCGGAACGCCCAGTGCGGGAATGTCTTCCATTACGATGTTCGGCCGAGGTGTGCGAGTCCTGCTGCCGAAACATATTTGCCAATTCAATTTCTCACAATGTATCGTACAGCCCTATTAACGCGAATGCAAGTGCTATTATTCATTTTTGTCTAACACCGAACAAATTAGGTCTATTGCGTCTCATAATTCAAAGGCAAAATAGCACCGCAAGCTACCGGAAATGATTTAGCTGGGCGGCTGAAAGCCATATGCCGTGATTGGAAATAACGGAGGTGCCGCGGCGTTCATCGACTTCCATCCCACGTTCTTACGGTAGTTCTTCAAAACGTTCTCGACGTAGTCGGCGACCTTTTTGTCAACCTCGCCGCTCATCTTGTCTACGAGATCCTGGCCAGGCAGCCTCGTGTTCAGCTTTTCCTCTTTGTCGAAAGAGTGTTTCGTTCGCACGCCATCGGGTGGTTTCCTCAGCGCAGCGAATGCACTGGCAACCACTGAGCCATTGGGATCGTCTTTTCCGAACAGGAAGTACATTGGCGTGGATTCGCGTAGTTTGCTATTCTTGCTGAACCAATCCGCCGGCTTGAACGTGGTACTACCGCACCGTGCCGTAGGTCCAAGCCATACACCCATGGCGACATCTTCACCGGGATCATGGCCTGTCGGTGTAACAGCCAGCAGCGACGTGCCACTTGGCAGCGCCCGGCGATCCCACTCGTGGCAAGTCCACGCCATACCCAAACCTGCGCCTTCTTGCGCTCCAATGACAATGATCGTGCTGGAGTTGCACAATTGGGCGTCATTTTGTTGATCGAGGAAGTATCGGGCTGCCGCCAGGTCGTTCAGCAGGATCGGCCAATAGCTACCTTTGAATTCAGCCGCCGAGATTTCACTCTTGGTTCTCGTCGCCGAGCCGCCGCGGATGCCGTTCTTATTGTGGTCGAAATTCCAGAATTTGTTTTGCACGGACTTGCTGCCGCCGTGGCCGCGCAGATCAAACGTCAGCACGGAGCAGCCAAGTTTCTCTTTGAGGTGTGTGGCCAAGCCTTCCCAGCCCTTGGCCGTGCGGTCGCTGTTGAAGCGGTGTACCATGAGCACCGTTGGCGAATCGATACCTTTGGTGCCCTTGTAAAACGTACCGCTGAGGCGGACGTGATCGACAGTATCAAACGTGACGGCCGTCTTTTCGTCCGCACCCGGAGTCTGGGCCGAGACCGCGCCGGCCATGCTCAGCAGTATTACACCGACTAATGAAAACCGCAACATGCTCCGCCTCCGTCTGATCGGGAACGCCTACAGTTGAATAGTAGCTCATCTGACAACTTCGGCGAGCGGAATGATTGCACCATTCCTGCCATATAGGTCAAACAGCCGCTAGAGCGCCGGCGCGTAATATGCCCACAACTTGCGGCCGAATACGACCAAGCCGATGATGGCTGCCGTGCCGCTGGCCATCAAGACCGCACCGGCGGCGATGTGCAGCGTGGCGACGTGCTTTTCGCGGGCCGGTGCGTCCAGTCCTTTGAATAACGCCTCTATTGCGCTGTTCACCAGTTCCATCGTCATCACGAAGCCGATGCAACCTATCAGCACGCACCATTCGATCCAATCGCACTGGAGCGTGGTGGCGGCTACCAGCACCAGTGTCGCCGCGAAGAAATGCGCGAAGAAGCTGGATTGGCCGCGCACGCCGAGTTTGACGCCTTTGCACGCTTCGCCAAATTTAGCTCGCCAGGTGCGCGGCAATGGCATCGGCACCGGGTCAAGCATATCGGGACGGACCACGCGAAAGTTCATGGTGCCACCATTAGCGAAAGAGCGTCGAACCAAAGGCCGACGGCGTAAAGCGGTTGCGGCCCACGGCCACGATATTCGGAACCAACTCCAGCGTGAAGCCGAAGTTATTCAGCAAGGCGTTGTACGTGATGCCGAAGCTCGTGGTCAGATCGCTGCCAATGCGTGTGACGACGAGTGAGTTCGACAGGCTTTGTTCGGTGCCGAAGTCATAAGTTGAGGAACCCGTCAGGGCGTATTTCGGGCTGAAAATATAAGTCACTGCCGCTGTCAGCGCCCGGCTATCGAGTGGGTCAATCACTCGGTAGCCGACGTAGAAATTGGTGCGGTCAGCGCGATTCAAGTACGCGCCCAGTGTGAAGATTCGCGCTCCATTGTCTTGTGGATCGTACAGTCCACTCGACACGATGGCGGTGCGGTCGCCAATATTCCACACCGTGTCGTATTCAAGAAACGCGGCGCTCTTGCCAAAGTTGTCGCGGGTAGGGTTCGGGAAGAACGACGCCGACAGATCGAGCGTGAGATAGTCCACGACATGTTGCATGCCGGGATAGCCACGCTTGGTTTGCCAGCGCTGGCGAATATCGGCCTGCAAGACTTCAATCGTGTCGAGGGTGTCCACGCGGTTGTCCACGATTCGACGAATGGCATAGGTTTGCGGATTGAAGATCGGCGA
>JANLTA010000700.1:0-2684 GCA_031362705.1 Gemmataceae bacterium
CGATCACGTCGGCACGATCCGGCGCAACATCAACAGGGATGGTCTCAGTCATGTCATCTCCTCCAGGGTTAGCCGCGACGCGAAGGCTTTGCGTAGCGGAGCGCGTCAAACGCGACGCATCGATCACAAACACAACAGTTCTGGCGACGTGACGATGCCTTTGCGGATCGCCATTGTCAGCGCGAGTGGATTTTCGGGAACGGGGACGGCCGAGTATTCGAGCAAGTCCCACGCTTCGACCAACATGCCGCGGCGGCCATCGCTCATGGATCGCAGCCCGGCCCGCTTGGGCACGAAGCCGATGGACCAGCCGCGGAGGATGCCTTGCTCGTAAAGTCGAAGCAGATCATCCGCGAGCGGCACGCCGGTGGCGAACCGGGTCACGGCGATCACGCGATCTTTGGTGACTTGCAGATCGATACACGTGCCGATGGGCGGCAACGTGCGCTGATGCGCCCACAGCACGACGGGGTTGCGAAGGAACTCTGCGCGATTGGCGAGTCCGCTTGGCACGACGAGATCGCCGGAGCGATCCGGGATGGCCGCCGTGATGACGTGCGTCACGGTCCGTTGGGCGGCATCGATACTGGCGGTCGAGGCGAGTGTGGCTTGCATGGTTCCGCTCTGTGGTTGGCTCAGGTCTTCTTTGTGTTTCCTTTGCGTCTTTGTGTCTTTGTGGTTCTCTTAAGAAAACCACAAAGACACAAAGACACGAAGGTAAGAGAAGAAGATCATCCTTTTGGTTTGTCGAACACCGGGTCCGCGAATGGCTCCAACCCGCGGGCCTGGCGAATCTCGTTCACGGTCCTGATCCCGAGTTTCGCATCCAGCTCATCATCCGCGCGGCGTTCGGCTTGGTTACGCGGGCTGATGTCCGGGAAGGCGATGCCGATGTCGGCACCGTAGCGGCGGCCGAGGTCGCGCGTCAGCACTTGGGCAATCAAGTCGAGCTTGGGTTGCACGGTGCCTTCGCAGAACATCACGCGAGCGCCGGACCAGATATCGGAACCTAAGCCGACGTGTTCGATCACGCCGGCGATTGGCAGCGGCACGCGATACATGGCGAGGATCTCGTCGCGGGTCAGTTTGGCCGAGTTGACGAAGTCCATCTCCGCAGGCGTGAGCGTCCACGGCGTGGCCCGCAGACCTTGTTCGAGGACCAATGGCCGATGCCAATTCTCCCGGCCGCCGATGCGGGCCGCCAGCGATTCTTCCAGCCGCCGCACCGTGGCTTCGGATAGCACTTGTTCGGTAGCGACTACCACGCCCGGCCGCTGACCGGCACGAAATGCGTGATACCGGGCTTGCTGCATTTCCGTGTGCGTATCCACCGTGAGGGCGTTGGCTTGCAGCGGCGACAACCCGTAATGCGGATCGAGCGGATTCGGATATTTCAGGTGAATCACTTCATCGGCCGAGAGATGCTCGGCCGAGGCGCCCGGTGCGGACACTTCGTAGCCGCCGATGAACGAGTTCGCATCGGGGATGATGCGCACCCACGGACTGGGAATCACCCAGAGTTCACCGGGTACGCCCAGTGATGCGGCACCGGCGCGCAAACCGGGGCAGTACCAGAAGCAATTGCCGGTGAGTTCGAGATAGACAGTCGTGAGATACCACAGTTCCCATGGCGTGAGCCACGGGTTGGGCCGCGATAGTAATCGCATCAGCGGATGCGTCAGTGGTAGCGGCGTCATGTCGTGTTCGGCCGGGCCGGTTTCGCGAAAGCCGTAGGGCCGATGCCGTGCCACTTCCTGGGCGATCGAAGTGACAGCGGTGTAAACCCAACTAGTGAAGTGCCGCACTTGCTCGTGCGCATCGTGCCGCCACCAGCCCGGCGTGGGACCAAGCGGCGGACTGAACAACGCCGCCGCGGGCTTGTTGGCCTTGGTGCGAAAGGCAGATCGTAGGCGGGTGAGCAGGTTCATGGGCGTGCTTCAGTGTTTGGAGTCAATGATGATCCGGGCTTTTGGTAGCCGAGGCTCTTGATTACTTCGAGGATCTCGCGGCACGATGGGAAGCGCCGATGCCGTGATTGGCGATAGCGCTCGAGCGCGACGAGAAACTCTCGCTCGTCATCCGTGTAGTCGCTGCCGACGTGAATCTCGGCGATGCTGTTGCTGGCTGGGTGAACCATGTTGCGACTCGAGTTGGAAGGGGCCGGGCCGGGCAGCAACCCTCGCTCCCCGACCCGGCGGGGACAGGCTCGTTCAACGGAGCTACGCCGCTCCGTGTTGACCGTGTTTCCAAGGCATTTCGCCTTGGTTTTCCGCGAACAGCACACATTTGTGTGTGCTGTACGTTTGTACATTTCCACTATCGGTTATGACGTGAAGGAAGTCAAGCTTGGTAGCAGGATTTTTTTGGAAATTTTGAAAGAAACACAAGCGTGTCGTTATTTGGTATAGAACTACCTAGCGCCACAACAGGCGGCGCGAACTCGCAATTGTTTTGTTGAATTCGAATCGGGAGATAGTCATGGTGCCGCGACTCGTGATGTTGGTTTCTTTATTCCTGGCGCTTGCCAGCTCTGCAAACGCTCAAGTCGCGCTGGCAGGATTTAATGATGCGTCGGGAATCAACAGCAACCCCACCGTTAACTCGCCTTACAATATCAACAACGTATCGCTGAACGGTCAAGGAGTCGGTGAACCGGGATGGGCCAGCGCATGGCAGATCGGCGG
>JANLTA010000705.1:0-1537 GCA_031362705.1 Gemmataceae bacterium
CTTTCGCTGGCCTGCTACCTGAATTCTTCCGCGTCGCGGTTTCAAAAAATTGAACGATGATTTCCCGCCCCTTGCCTCCAGTCCATTTGGCATTCAATGCAACCGCGACACAACTTATTTTGACTGCCTGCCGACCAAAGACGCGGCAATGAATCCTTTCACTCCCTCGTCGTGGTCGCTCTTTCGATAAAGCAAACCCACTTCCAGATAGTGCGCGCCGGAAACAAACGGCACGAAACGAACACGATCTCCAATGAGCGGGGTAATAAAGTCGCCGACGACTGCCACACCACGGCCGGCTTGAACCGCCGCCATAAGGCTCATTACGTCATTACATTCCTCGCTGATCAGCAGTCGGGACTTACTCACTCCAAGGACTTTTGATACCCATCCGTGATATTCGGGAAAATCCCTGGCCCGATAGACGACTAACTTGCTCCCGGCAACCTCGGACGGACGCACTGCGCGTTGCTGGGCCAACGGACTCACTGGGGAACAGATGATTCCCGGCGGATGATGACGGATCGTTTCGAACTTCAGTCCTCGCATCTCCCCGGCGGGCGGCCGAACGGTCAGAGCGGCATGCAGTTTTTTCGCTCGCAATCCCGACATCATCTCGACATTGGACAGATCGTGCAGGGTAATGCGTGCGCCGGGCGACAGCTCATGGTAGCGGGCAAGAATTTCGGAAATGACCACGGACGTTGGCGAGGGAGCGTAACCAATCTGTAGCTCCTCCGGCCTTTCCTGGCCAATCATCTGCGCCTCCGCCATTAGCGATTCCGCATCTTGCACCAGTTTTCGGGAGCGAGTCAAAAGCGCACGGCCAGCCACGGTGAGCCGCACTCCCTGACGATCGCGGTCCAGCAACTTGACCTTCAGTTCCGTTTCAAGGTTGCGAATCTGCCGGCTGAGCGGGGGCTGCGAGACGTGCAACCGCTCAGCGGCGCGGGAGAAATTCAACTCCTCGGCCACGGTAATGAAGTAACGCAAATGACGCAGTTCCATATCGCTGATCCCAACGCCGAAGAAGCTAATACCTTTAAGGCATCAAGCCGAGTCCAAACTGGTATTTCCATGTTTTGGATTGGCGAGGCAATCTCTGCGTCACGATATGAAACTGAATTCAGTCTTTCGCCTCACCGCCAGAAGGATTCTGCTGGGACTGGTTTTTTGCCATGCCTACGCGTGTCTGGCCGCAGGCGATCCGAAAGCAGATTCCAACTCCACCACCAACGAAACAACTCCAACAAAAATCATGAACCAAGAAATTACCAGACAGATCAAGGCTTACGAAAAGTCCCTCAACACCAGCGACGCCAGCGCGGCCCTGGCGGTTTACGGCAGCGACCCGATCTTCATGGCCCAAAACATGGAAGCCTTCGTCGGTCGCGCGGCGGTGCAGGCGAGCTACGAACACATTTTCAAAGCCATCAAGCTAAACGTCGTTTTCACCATCCACGAGATCGTACCCATGGGCGACGACCTAGCATATGCCCGCACCACTTCGGCCGGCCAGACTGAGATTCTTGCCGTC
>JANLTA010000747.1:0-3450 GCA_031362705.1 Gemmataceae bacterium
GACGCGATTGTCCCGATCTCAAATCAGGAAAAGGAATCTACCATGACTGAACCGCAACTATGAAAACTAATCATGCTCCGCCATACCCAGCCATTTCGTCACTGGCTTCCTCGTCATTCTGATATTGCTCTGTAGCCGTAATCGGTTCCATTCGATTCGGGGGTCGGGCGGGCGCCTCATTTTGGAAAGCGGCGATCATGGCGTCCAGCGTTGCACTTTCGTAATGGGTCAACGGCACGTCATCGTTTTCCCTCTTTGACGACAGCCTCTGGATCAAGAGATCCATTGCGCGACGAATTCTCACAATCGTCAATGGATGCTGTTCGCAATGCATGAGTCTCTCTCCCAATTCGCCACAGCCCAATCATCGTCATTCGTTGGTCAACGTTCGCCCATCTAACGATCCGACCGTTTTTTAGGCAAAGACACCTCTTGCGGCAAGTGGAGTCGATTTGAACCGTTATTGAAAATATGTTCATTTCCGCGAGTTGCACACAACGGCGAATAATCATGGCCTTTCGGCGAACTACGTTTGCTTCGATTCCCAGAAAGAGCAACACGAACCTGAAAAGGGGACGAATTGCAACTGGCACAATCCAATCCAAGCCCACTCGAACTGCCACATCAATCTCGACCGCCCCGTATGCGATTTGATCAGTGAACTGCCGATCGTCTCGACCAGTATCATCGTCCATGCTGAACGCTTTGCCTTCATAGGCTGTTCACGTCTACTCGCCCGTCTAAATGCTCCCGAAGTTGCAACTGTGGCTGGTCTATCCGAGAACCCGCCTCTAAACTCGGGTTTTGGCAGAAGCTATGGTAATACCGGCTTCCCAGCGAACAACGCGTGCCATGTTTGTCACAATGGTTCTGTCAGGCAATCTCAAGTTAGCGTCTGAGCAGAGTCGGGAGTTTTTGCTGTTCTTTCCGGAGTTCGCTCGATGAGCTCGTTACCCAACATACATTGAGCGATTTCGCCAAGGCCTCAGGGCAATCGCATCTTACTTCCTATGAAAGCCGAGGAGGAAGTTGAGGAGTTGCTCGTCGTCCCAGCCGGCGATGAGCCGGCGGCTGCAGAGGCTGTACTTGGACTGGGTATCTTGTTGGATAATCGAGAGCGCCAGCCGACGCAGCATGGCAAGGTTGGCGGGGCCGTTGTCTTTGCGGATGCGGCTGAGATCTTCGGTAAAAGTGACATCCAGGCGCCAGTGCAATGTGTTTTCAATCCCCCAATGTCCGCGCTCGGCTCGGGCAAACGCTTTGACTTTGGCGGGACCGCTGCACAAATAATAGGAGGCGGTTTCCGATTCGCGCGTGCCGTCGTCGCGGACGCGATACACCATGCCGATGCTGGTCAGGTCCTTCCACTCATCGCGCTGCAGCAAAGCCACCGGCACCGGGGCAATGACATACCCGCGTAATTCATTGCGGCCGTGCCCGCATTCCTCGGTGCGATGCTGACGCACGCCCGGAGCCGTGAAGTCGTTGACTGCGAGTTCAACAAACGCCGCGCGGACAGCGGCGTGCATCGTGGGGTGATTGTCTTTGAGTTTGAACACGTAGTCGGCATCCTGGGCGCGAATCGCGGCGGCGATCTCTTTTTGGCAACCCATGGCATCGAGCGTCACGGTGGCGCCGTTCAAGTCGAGCAATTCCAGCAACGGCGGAATCGCGGTGATTTCGTTGGAATCGGCGGCCACGGCGACTTGACCCAACACCAACCGCGCCGCGCTGGCTCCAGGTGCTGACCAAATGCAACGGCGACTGCCCGGCGGCCGTATCGAACGAGCCACGCAGCGTTTTGCCATCATTGGCCACGATATCGTCTTTCAGCGATGCGCGAACTCTGTTGAGCCAACTCTGAATGCACGGCAAGAGCGCCGTCGGGTCGAGTCGAGCGAACACCCGACCGAACGTGTAGTGCGAGGGCGTGCCATGCGGCAAGTGCAAATAGCGGCGGAAGAAGGCCAACTTCGTTTTGGCATAGTTGGCGATTTCGACCCAGCCATCGGCACCCGCCACGGTGCCGCATAAAGCGAGGATGATCATATGGAGTAATTCGTGTCGTCGAGTTCGCGTCAGACGCGGATCGCTAAAAGTTGCAAAGTGCGGTGTAAAAAGTTCCCTGAGCGTTGCTTTGGCCATCCTGGACCTCCAAAAGGTGAACAACAAAACCAAACCATCGTTCGCGTCCCCAGGGCAATTGCATCTCAATCATCGAGACAACAGCATGTTTGTAAATAGTTCATCACGAGTGATGCCGTTTCCACGAGAACCCTGGGCAACCAATTCAAAAGTAGCCATTATTCGCAATCCGATACTCGAAAGGCAATTCTCGGTTCAGGAAAAAGCCAACTTGTTCGTCCAAGGCGATAAGCCGTTTCGACTGTGGCAAATTGGTAACATCAATTAAGACGCGATTGCCCTGCCCTTGTCCCAGGCAACCCCGTCACCGAATAATTGACTGGCTATTTAGATGCGATTGCCCTGGCCAAGGCCTTGGTCCCGGAATACTTCCCTTTTATAATGTCGCTGCCGTTCGTTGTTACCGGCTTTTTAGGTGCCATATGAAACCGATCGGGAAACTACTTTCAATTAACACGGGGGATACTGATGGGTTTTTGACCATTCCGATTGCTTTCTACCACAGAGTAGCACTCGGTCTCGAGTCTGGAACGACCGTTTATCTGGCGCCCGCGCTACCCGTCCCTTATCGGGACTCGACAATTGTTGAAGAGATACTTGTTACTACATTGAATCCGCAAAGTTGGCACAAGCTGCATAGGGTTCAATTGAGGCTTAACGAAAGGGAGGGAATCGTTGCCGACATTCTCGGACTCATCAAGGAACACGCGAATATTCCGATTCTGGAATCGCTTACGACAAATGCTCGCCACGAGCATGAGCTCCTCCTTTTCCTTGAGATCGATCGTGATAAAGTGCCCATGCTTGCTGCGGACCTGAAAACTAAATGGGGCCACGAGCTAAGGGATCCGCCCCTCTCAATTGAACAATTGCGTCGTCTAGCAGCCGTTGCCGCTGATGAGGCTATTGGTAACTTCATAGTCGAGGGACACATTCAAGACAAGTTTCTCCGCTGCCCTGCTTCGGGTTTTCGTCACATGTTCACCTTCAAACGCGCCTCACCGGATGGAATGACTTCGCGAGTCACGCTGTTCTCTGACACCGAAGAAAAGTACATTCAGATGTTTTTTCCTAGAGACGAGGATACTATACTTCGGCTAACCGTTGCCAATAGAGAAGTCAAAGGCGCAATTTACTCGTTTGCTCAGGCTGCTCGACAAGAGCGAGCAAACCTGCTCGCCTCCTATTCGCGACTCAAGAGGCCAGGGCTTGATTCTCAATGGAAGGCATTATTTCGTGTTGCGTCAACATCGAAGATGAGTAGCTTGATTAGCTCTATTGCTAAGAGTGATTTTTGCCAAGGAT
>JANLTA010000778.1:0-6126 GCA_031362705.1 Gemmataceae bacterium
CCTGAATTGCGGGTGAAGGTGCGCGAGAAATGGATGCTCAATGCGAACCGTCACTCACGCCGGCTGATTACCGGCGCTGACGAGGATCTTCCGCATATTCTTCTTGTACGCTTCGACGCCGGGTTGACCGTAAGGATTCACACCCATCAGCCGGCCTTCGACCACGGTGGCCAGCATCAGCATCTGTAACAATTGACCCATCGTGTACTCGCTGAGTTGCGGCAGCACGAGGTCAGCCGTCGGGCGGGCGGCTTCGAGATAAGCTTGATTGGTGCCCTGCACGGCAGCGCGGAGCAGATCCTGCATGTTGCGTCGCGAGAATTGATTCAGGTCGTCTTCATTGTGGTCGGCCATGCCGATGGTGTGCGGGGCCGACTTGGCGTTCTTCACAATCAGGTTGTTGATGACCTTATCGCGAGTGCCTTCCTGGAACTGTTGGCCGCGCGAATGCAGGTCGCGTGTCATCACGGCCGTTATCGGCGTGGCACCGCGACCCTGTTTGCCCAGCGACTCGGCCAGCAACTGGTCGTACCAAAGCCCGACCGATTCCAACTTCTTTGACCACACCGCCAGCACTCGTGTGTGCTTCGCCTTCTCTTCCGTCATCAGATAATTGACGGCCGCGTATTGCAACACGGGATTGCGCTCGAACGGCTCTTCAAGGAATCGTTTGGTCATGGCCGCAGCACCGAGCAGCAGCGCGCGGATGTCCAAACCCATAACAGCGGCCGGCAACAAGCCCACCGACGTGAATACGGAGAATCGGCCACCGACGTTGTCGGGAATGGGCAGCGCATCCGTATCGGCCGTGCCCTCCGCTTTGCACAAGTTACGGAGCTTGCTCGGCGAGCCGGTGACGGGGATCGCCAACTGTTGATACAGCTCGGACCCGCCGTAAAACCGCTTCATCTCCTTGCGGAACAGGCGATACGACACGGCCGTCTCGATGGTGCCGCCGGATTTGGAGATAACGATCAGGCCCCAGCGCTCGTCGCGGATGTCGGGATCGACGCAGGTTTGTTCCAACAGATCGAGCAATTCCGAAGTGGCATCGTTATCGACGTTGTTACCTTCAAAGTAAATGCGCGGCGTACCCATGCGGGCTGCCGTGGGCAGTTCGTTGTGATAACTGTGGCACAGCGAGTCGAACAGCGCGCGAGCGCCGAGGTACGAGCCGCCGATGCCCAGCACGGCCACGCGATCGCACTGTTCACGCAAACGCGCTGAGAGCGCGAGGATGCGACCGAGTTCGCTTTGTTCTTTTTGTCGCCGAAACTGATCGAGCATCTTCTGCGGGAAATCGATAAAGCCGGAGTCGAGCGGTTTCATCTCGGCAGCCGGATTGACCAACTCGCGCTCGGCTGCTATCTGCCCGCGCACCTGATTGATGAGCGGCAGCATGGCACGCAGTCGTGCCAGCGTTAGAAAGTTCTGGCCTTGCAACTCCGCGAGCGGAGAGAAGTCGCCACCGGCCGGGGGTGCGATCAGCCCCTGAAAGTGATAGTCGATGGCCTCGTCCGGTAATTCCATAACCCTCTCCGGTATGCAATCCGGTGACGAAGACCGGCTCGATGACTCGATACCAATACGTATAGGCGCGCACGATGCGCGCATCATCATGGGGAAGTGTAGGCCACTTTTGGCGCGGATGTGAGGTTTTTCCTGTCAACGCAACTCCCATGCCCGCTTGCCGATCCGTCGCCGCGGGCGCTTTCGCTGCCTTCCACCCACTGGCACGGGGTCCCGGACAGTTATAATTTCCCCCCATGCCTGCTCGATGCGGCCAACCGGTCCGAGTAGCAGGCGAATACTGATCGCATGTCCATGTCAAACACCCCGTCCTCGGCCGGCGCACCCGGCGGGACACCCGGCAACGGTTCCCGAACTCCCACCAGCACCAGCAGCAAACTGCTCCGCACGACACAGGTCATCGTCGTCGGCAGCGTCATGTTTACGTTCATTTCGTTTTGGAAGACGGCCGCCGTCGTCCTCTGCGACTTCGCCAGCACGTCCTATTACATTGGCGGCATTGCTGAATCGGCCATCGGCAAAGGCGCGCCGTGGTTCATTCTCGCGGTCATGCTGTTCAGTTACGCCGTCTGCATGGTGTACATCGAAAGCTGTTCGATGTTCGTCCGTGGCGGCGTGTACCGCGTGGTCCGCGAGGCCATGGGCAGCTTCATGGGCAAGCTCGCCGTGTCCGCCTTGCTATTCGATTACATTTTGACCGGGCCAATCTCAAGCGTCACGGCCGGGCAATACCTGGTGAGCTTGTTATTCGAACTCGGCGCGTATTTCTCCGGCAACCGCGAGTTCGTATCCAGGGATGCCTTTGAGGCGGCCAAGCAATGGGGTTCAGTGAGCTTTGCGCTGTTGGTGACGTATTACTTTTACCGTCAGAACTTAAAGGGCATTCACGAATCCAGCGATACAGCGTTCAAGATCATGATTTGCACCACCATCATGGCAGTGATCCTGATCGGCTGGTGCGTCGGAACCATCGCCACCGATCCGACCAAGCAAGCGCTGCCACCGTTCCAAGTTGACTTAAACAAGAAATACGAGGTGGACCCCAACACGGGCGGCACGGCACTCGATGTGGTCACCGGCGAACCCGTGCCTAAGCTCAATCCACTCACGGGAAGCCAATTTGATCCGTTGGGCTTCCTCGGCCATTTGTTGCCCGATTCGACTCAGAACTGGTTGCGGTCGCCCGTCGTCAGTTGGTTAAGCCTCGTCGGGGTCTTCGGTTGCCTGGTCGCGTTCGGGCACTCCATCCTGGCACTGTCCGGAGAGGAAACACTGGCCCAGGTTTATCGTGAACTCGAAGCGCCCAAGCTCCCGAACTTCCGCAAGGCTGCGCGCCTGGTGTTTGGTTACAGTCTCATTTTCACGACCACGATCTGCTTCCTGGCCGTGATGATCATTCCCGACAAAGAGCGCATGCCGATGTACGTGGACAACCTCATCGGCGGTTTGGCCATGAATGTGGCCGGGCCGGTCTGGGCCAAATTGCTGCTCAACGCTTTCGTCGTGATCGTAGGCATGGCCATTCTTTCCGGTGCCGTCAACACGGCGATCATCGGTTCTGGCGGCGTGTTGAACCGCGTCGCCGAAGATGGTGTCCTGCCCGTGTGGATGCAAAAACCCCACCCGAAGTATGGCACGACGCATCGCATCCTGCGACTTGTTCTCGGATTGCAGGTCTTCACCATTCTCGCCAGCCAAGGCAACGTGTTGGTATTGGGCGAGGCCTATGCGTTCGGCGTGGTGTGGAGCTTCGTCTTCATGTCATTATCCATGGTCATTCTTCGCTTTCGCCAGCCGAATATGCCGCGCGAGTTTCGTGTCTGGGGCAACCTCCACATCGGCGGGCGAGAATGGCCCTTGGGTTTGATTCTCATCATGTTGTTTCTGGTCGCGGCAGCGATCATCAACCTGTTGACCAAAGAAGTGGCCACCGTCGCCGGCCTGGTGTTCACCGCCGGCTTCCTAGCTGTGTTCTCCATTGCAGAGCGCATCAATCGCCGGCACCGGGTGGGCGGTGGTAAAGCCGAGTACCTCGAACAGTTCAACGTGCAATCATCGGAAACGGTGTCCACGGAATCGCTCGGCCTCAACAAACCATACACGAAGCTCGTCGCGATTCGCTCGCCGAACAACTTATTCATGCTCGAAAAGGCCCTGGCGGAAACGGATCCCGATACGACCAGCGTCGTGGTCATGACCGCGAAGCTCTTGCCGGAGGGTGATTCCACCGTCCGGCATGATCTCGACCATTATGACCAGCAATTGATGACGGCCGTGGTGGGCAAAGCCGAGAAGGCGGGCAAGAAGGTCAAGCCGCTGATCGTGCCGACCAACAACGCCCTTCATGCCGTGTTCCGCCTGGCTCAGGAATTGAACGCGCAGGAAGTCATCCTCGGCGCTTCCAACAAATACGCCGCCGACGAGCAGATGGAGCAGATCGCGCTCTATTGGCTCAACCTTCATTCCGGAGCGGAGGCCCCGCTTACCGTCCGGTTGTTGAGCAAGGACCGCGACATTTACCTCGACCTATCGGGCGGAAATCGCGTCCCCAAAATCACCGAACGGCAGGCCCGCACAGTCGATGAGTTGCGCGCCGCCGGCGTAGGCGTCGATCGCGTGCTACTGGTCCACGATGGCACCCGAGTCGGCAGCGATCTGTTCCAAAGCGTGTTAACAATGTTGGACGCCCAAGTCGTACTTGGCATCGTGAACCTGCCCGGCGAAGATGCATCGGTCGATTTGCTGGAGAAAGACACGGAACGCGCAAGTGTTCTAGGCCGCGATGTCACGGTTCACAACATCGTCAACGAAGACATCGGCCTCGGCCTCGTCGATTTGGCCCGCGAATCCGCCTACGACATCCTGATCCTGCCGAGACCGTCATCGCAACAAGGCCCAGGCAAGCTGGCGAATCCCACCGACTACGTTTTGAAACACGCCCATTGCCCCGTCTTCCTTGCCGTACCACCCGTAATCCCCGACGAAGTAGCAAAAGAGTAGGTTAGCCGCGACGCGAAGGTACCCCGTAGCGGAGCGCTAAAACCCCCGCCCCCTAAATCAAATCCGAACCTGCCGCTGTTGCATGACCCATCCCAAACCGGCACCACACAAGCTGCCCAGCATCGCCGGGATCACGGCAAGAAACGTCGCATAGATATTCGGCTGCACCTGGTACGGCGCTTTGTAACCGCAAGCCGCGGCCAGAACATGCGCACAAAAGACGCTGCACCCCAACACCAGCCCCCAGGCCCACGCCCAGCCGCCGGTAATAATCCCCAGGACTCCGCCAAAAAGAAGCAATAGCGCTACCGGCACCTGAACCGCCGTCGCGACCAGGTCAATCGACCCGACGATTATCGACCCTACCAGGCATACGATAGCTGCCACCCATGTCTTGCTGTGCATTTGCTTACCTTTCACTCTTTGGGCTTGTTCAAGAACTCGCGGACTTTTTCCAATACGTCACTTTTGTCATCGAGCATTGCCTTGACCACGCCCATGTGATCACGGCCTTTGGTGATCATCATGGCAGCGTTGGCCTTCTCGGTCGTGGCCCGTTCGACAAATGCTTTGGCGTCGCCTTCCAGCATCGGGTAATCGCGCTCACCCACGATCAGCAATACCCGTGGCATGGCCTTCGTGATGTGATGCAATGGACTTGCATCCTTCATGACAGCCGCGTCGCGCGAGAACACGTCTGCGCCGCGGCCACCCATCAGCGCATCGCCGAAGCCCTTGCCGTCTTGTCGCGGTTCGAGATCAATCGGCGGACTGAGGCCGACGACGCCGGCGATGTCGGCCGGCTTGAGCTTGTGTTTGTCCAAATACTTCGGATCGGTTGCCAGCAGCAACGAGAGATGCGCGCCGGAGCTATGGCCGACCAGGAAGATCTGCGTGGGATCGCCACCTTTATCGGCAATGTTCTTTCTGATCCAGGCGAAAGCAGCTGCGACATCTTCGATGTGTGCAGGAAACTTGTCCTTGGGTGCAAGTCGATGACTGAGCAAGGCACAACCATAGCCAAGGCTTTGGAATTTCTCGCCGATCGGCGTGACCGACTTGCGACTGCCGGTATGCCAACCGCCGCCGTAGGTGAACACGACTGTCGTAAATCCCTTTTTTTCCGGGAGAAAGAGATCGAGTTTCTGCTGGTCACCGCCATCGGCATAAGGAATATCCTTCTCAACGCCGGGCGTCGCAGCTTTTGCTGCCGGTGGATCGTCGGCGCGAATGGACGCAGTGCATGCCCATGCAAGGACCATGAACCCAGCAAGGGAAATGTCCATCCCACGACCATGAAAACGACTCTCGCTCATACCATCCTCCACATCAAACCATTCAACCAAACTCACACCGGCCGCAGCGCAGCCTTCAACTTCGCAGCCGTCGGTGCGGCATCCTTCACCACGCTTTCCAGCACGCTGAGGTAATCAGCGAAGCGTCGCCGACCACTTGCCGTCATACGAACTGTTGTTGACTGTCGTCGGCCCGCGCCGTCTTTGTTGATCTCAATCAGCCCGGCCTCCTGCAATGGTTGCAGGTGTCGATTGAGATTGCCATCAGTCAAGGCACACAATGTCTTGAGTTCGGTGAAGC
>JANLTA010000789.1:0-4873 GCA_031362705.1 Gemmataceae bacterium
ACCTTGCCGCACCCGATGCTGGAGTTCCTCAAGGCCGCCGTGGCTGCACGCACCAACATCCTGATTTCCGGCGGCACAGGTGCCGGCAAGACCACGCTCTTGAACACGCTTTCGAAGTTCATTCCCAGCGACGAACGCATCGTAACCATCGAAGACTCGGCCGAGTTGCTGCTGCAACAGAAGCACGTCGTCCGGCTGGAAACGCGGATGCCGAACGTTGAAGGCGCGGGCATGTATACGCAGCGTGACCTCGTGCGTAATGCCCTGCGTATGCGGCCGGATCGCATTGTCATCGGCGAGTGTCGTGGTGCCGAGGCTCTCGACATGCTGCAAGCCATGAACACCGGCCACGAAGGCTCGTTGACGACCGTTCACGCCAACGACACTCGCGACGCGCTGATCCGCCTGGAAACGATGGTGCTGATGGCCGGCTTCGAAATGCCGCTCTCCGTAGTCCGAAACTACGTCGCCACGGCCATCAAGCTCATCGTGCAAGTCGCCCGACTGAAGGGTGGAGCACGCAAGGTGGTGCGCGTTTCGGAAATCGTCGGCCTGAAGAAGCGACGAATCTACGTGGTCCGCGACGTGTTCGGCTTCCGGCAGACCGGGATCCGAGAAGGCCGCGCGACCGGCGAGTTTTACGCCACGGGTTACGCCCCGAAGCTGTTGGAGCGACTGCATTCCGCTGGGACCGACCTGCCCAAGGAAATGTTCGCCGAACGCACCTTCCCCAGCGAGTAAAGGATACCAGCCATGACAGAACTCATCGCAGCTCTATTGGTGCTCGTGGTGGTCGCGGCAGCCGTGTTCGTGATCTTCGCGATGATGCGCGGCTTCGTGGACTCCAGGCAGGCACGCCGGCAAAGCCTCGAAGGTGACGAAGGCATCAGCTTGCTGAAAGCCGCGGACCAACACGATCCGCGCACGCTGTCGGGGCGCATCGATCGCGACTTTGAAACGATGATCGCGCAGACTGGCCTCGGCATCAACACATATCAGGCGATGGGCATCATCGCGCTCAGCGCAGTTGTCCTGGGTGGCCTGCCCATCCTCTGGCGCAACGATTGGTTGCTCGCGTCCTTCGGCGTGTTGTTTGGCGTGTTGTTGCCGCTGGCATTCTTCGCCCTTTGCCGCATTCAGTATCGCTGGAAGATACAGAACCAGTTGCCGGATGCGTTCTTCCTGATGTCGCGATCATTGAAGGCTGGCTTGAATATCGAGCAGGCGATGGGCACGGTCGCCAGCTATGGTACCGAACCGCTGGCGGGCGAATTCAAGCGCGTTGTCGATCAGACCTCACTCGGCCTGGCCGTGCCAGTCGCCGTGAAAGGCATGGCCCGGCGTATCGACTTGCCGGACTTCGACGCATTCGTCACCGCCGTGACCTTGCACCGCACGGTCGGTGGTAACCTGGCCACGCTTCTTGAGCGCGTGGCCACAGCGGCCCGCGACCGCACGCAATTTCGCGGTTACTTTCGGTCGGCCACGGCGCTCTCCCGCATCACCGGCTTCGCCATTGCCCTGGCACCGATCATTCTCTTGATCGTGTACGCATTCTGGCAGCCGGATTTCATCGAACGCTTTACGTCGAGTGTGCTCGGCACGCGAATGCTTCTCACGGCCGCCGTGTTGGAAGTCGTCGGCATCATATGGATGCTCTCGCTGCTGCGGGTGGAATACTAACCTGGGGTATTGTCTCCATTTGTCTTCTTTGTGTTTTCCTTTGTGTCCTTCGTGTCTTTGTGGTGAGTTCTTAAGACCAACCACGAAGACACGAAGTGCATGAAGGAAGCACGAAGAAAACCAAACCAAGACACTACTTAACTCGGAGGTCAGGCAAATGGGAGATTGGCTCCAAATCGCGCTAATCGTTGCCGGGATCACCTGCGGGTTGTTCCCGCTCTTCCTGCTGCTCTTTCGTAGACAGCCCGATCCGCTCGCGGAAGACGACGACCGCGATCGGGAACCGGCCATGGGCGACCTGACCGCCCCGTTGGCCGCGCAAATACCACTGACCACATCCAGCAAGGACGACTTACAGCGGCTGTTGTTGGGTGCCGGCTATTACCACCCGAACGCACTCCAGGACTATCGCGCCATCCGTGTATCGTTCATGTTGTCGGCCGTGTTGCTGGCGCTGGCGTTCGCGTTGATTCTGCCGCCACAATACGGCCTCACCGTCGCCGTTGTCGGCTTGCTCGCCGTCGCGCTGGCCTTTTCATTGCCGCGCGTTTGGTTGGCCATCCGACGCCGCGAACGTGGTGCCGAGATGACCCGCGGCCTGCCCATGGTGATTGATAACCTCACGCTGTGCCTCACCGCCGGGCAGAATCCGCTGGCCGCGTTGACCACGGTCTCGAAAGAGATGAAGCACTCGCACCCGGTGCTTGCTCAGGAATTGGCGATCACCGCGAAGCAGGCGGAGTTGCACACGCTCGACACCGCCGTGAAGCAATGGGCCGACCGCGCCCAGGTGCCCGAGGTAAGCAATCTATCCTCGTTGCTAGTTCAGTCCGAAAGATTGGGCACAGACACGGCCGCGACGCTATCGGAGCTATCGAGCAACTTCCGCTCGACCGCCCGGCAACGTGCCGAGACGCAGGCCAACCGCACCAGCTTCTGGATGTTGTTCCCATCGGTGTTCTGCTTCTGGATTGCCGCCGCCATCATCCTGGTCGGCCCCGCCTACCTCGAATACTTCGAAGGCACCGCCCGCATGAATCCCAACACAATCATCAACCCCACCATCGGCATCGAACGAGCCAACCGCCGAGCCGGCATCCCGCAGACTCCAGTTAACCCGGAGCAGCCAGCCCCACCACCAGTAGTAAGTTCCGACAGCGGCGGCCCGTGATCCTGAGCCCGAAGCGCCAGCAAGGCGAAGTCAATGCGGCCACCCCATGATGAGGCCGAAGCGCAGCGAGGCGAAGTCCGATATCGGGCAATGATGATGAACTTGCCGCGCCAGCAAGGCAACTCCAACCCCTTGCTAGCGCGGCGGGCTTAGACAGACAATCTCAAATCGACCCACCAAACCGCAGCCGGAATTGGATGAAGTCGCTGGCGGCGACGGAGCCGTCGTTGTCGAAGTCGAAGATGTTGTTAGTGCCGCCGAGTGACAGCCGGAATTGGATAAAGTCGCCCGCCGCGACTGTGCCATCACCGTTGGCATCGCCGAAGAGACGGAAGAAGCCGTTGGCGGGAGTGCCGATCAAAACGTAATCGTCCCCGGCCATTCCGTCGCCGTTGCCGTCGAAGTAGCCGCCGTTGACCTGCGATGCCAGCACCGTGAGCGTGTACCGGCCATCGGCCAGTGAGCCGAACTCGACCGGACCGCCGGTAAACGTAATCGTTACGAGATTGGCGGCCGTCAACGTCGCATTCAACGTGACAATTGCGTTATTGCCTTGTCGTTTGAGCTGGAATGCATCGGCCGGGTTGGCGGGCAACGCGACATCCGTGTCGAACGCCACGACCAATGATGTCACCCGCGATCGTTGAACCGAGCCGTCGTTGACCTGTATGGACGCAACCTGGGTGGGTTGGCCTTGCACTTCAAATGCGCCGATGTCAACGGCACCACCGAACTGCCGCGCGAATCCCACCCCGCGCTGATCGGTCGTCAGTGCGTTCGGGTTGCCGCCGGCGTCGATGCACGGGCTGCCGGGCAACAGCGCGTGCGTCTTCGTCGGCCCGCCGTTGTCGGCGAGCGGCCCGAGTTTGGCATCGAGCGGCGCGGCTTTGGTACCGGTTAGATTTCCGGGCTGCAAAGTGAAACCCCCATCGTCGGCGACTCCGACAATATTGTTGGTGCCTTGAATGGTCGTCCCACCAATGAAGCGGATATCAGGCCCAACTGCCCCCACGGCATCGGAAATATTGCCGGCAACTATTGAACTCGACAACGTGAATTTTGTTTGCCCATTTACACCTAGTCCACCACCTGCTTCGGGAGCCGAATTGCCTGTGATTGTGCAATTAGAAATCGTAAGCGATGCAGCGCCCTGAAAAAAGGCAATTGCTCCCCCATAACCGTAACCGGATGGGTGAGTGGCCTGGTTGTTGGAAAGCGTCGAATTGATGATGAAAGAAGGCGGTGGCGAAATCAGTAAGCTCACTTGATTGACGTCAATGCCGCCGCCGTACCCAGAATAGATGCCATTGCCGGCAATGTTGTCGCTAATGGTGGATTCTGTTATGGAAAACCCGCCGAGGCGTATTCCAATACCAGCTCCAGTAGCCCCCGCCAAATTATTGGAAATCGTCGATCGCACCATGCTCAGAGACCCGCTGCTCAGAGTGGTCCCGCGCAAAAAGATTCCGCCACCCAGCGCTCCTCCGGTATTACTGGTGATTGCGGAATCCGCGATCGTCACCGCTACGCCAGCGGCTTCGGCGAAAATACCACCGCCCCAGTTCGCCTTGCAATTCGTGATCGTCACGTGGTTCAATGCCAATTGTTGCCCATTGGTGTAGATGCCGCCGCCGTCACCGCTTGTCGTACAGTTGCTGATTGTCACTTGGTTCAATGACAGCGATTCGTCGCCAACAACGATCCCGCCGCCGTTGCTCGCACCCGAGTTGCCATTGGCGAGATTCACCCGGCTCATCGAAATGGCCGCGTTGTTCGGTGCGTTCGTCGTGTTGAATAGTCGACTCGTGCCACCGGCATCAAGGGTCAACTCCGCCGACGGCCCAACGATACTCACGGCGTCGGAGATCAGCAATTCGCCGCCGGTCAGCGTTATCGTCTTGGCCGTGGCGAAAAACACCGGGTCGAACGTGATCGTATCGGCACCGGGGATGGCGTCGGCATCAATGATTGCCTGCCGCAGACTTCCCGGCCCGCTGTCGTCGGCGGTGATCACCACCA
>JANLTA010000650.1:0-13285 GCA_031362705.1 Gemmataceae bacterium
TGTTCAACTTTGACCGGCTTGTCGTTCTCGTAAGCGCGAAAGAAGCACATATCGAGATCAAAGCGCGGATACTCGAAATTATCTGGGTCGCCGCCGTAAAACGCGATCTGCTCTTCCGGGGCGAACACCAATCGCACATCTGTGTATTGCTTAAACTTGTAAAGATGGAACTCGCCACCCTGAAACAGCGTCGTCACATTCGACCGCAAACCCGTCTTGTCCTTCGATTCCTTCTCGATGTCGGCAATCACTTTGCGACGAGCCAGCGCCGCATCCGCCGTGGACATGTCCGACTTGATAGCAGCATTGACGCGATCCGTGACATTCTCAATTCCCATCAGCACATTGAGTTCGAGATCGAGGCACTTCACTTCGTCGGCATTGGTCGCGGCCATGAAGCCATCATGCAGGTAGTTCTTCTTCGCCGTGCTCATCTTCTGCAGCGCGTCAGCCGCGACATGGTGATTGGTCATCACCAGCCCGTTGGCCGAGACGAAGCTGCCGGACCCGCCGGAGTTAAACCGCACCGACGACTTCTGCACATGGTCGAGCCACGCCTGGTCCGGCGCGAAACCGTGCCGCTCTTGCAGCCGTTTGGTCGGCACATTGTTGAATAGCCACATTCCTTCGTCAGCATGCACGACAGACACCGTTGCCAGGAGTAAGCCGGCCGTAACCAACCGGCGGAAACTAGCCATAATGGGATTCTCGTAAGAACACAGGGCGACGCCGAATGATTTAGGTGCAAGGCGCAGGGCGGCAAGGGTCTAGCCGCAAGCCGCACAGCTTATGCCGAGTCTTTTGGTGCAGACAGTATCCAGCCCATTCCGACGATCAGGAGGATTATTGAGAGTCCACCAAAGGCGGCCCAGGCGGACCAGTCGATGACCGGTAACTTTAGTTCGGCCCCGACCGGAAGATCAGTCGGGGTTTTCAACTCCGCCAAGGTTGCCCGGTCTTCGGGTTTCGCATCTGCGCTTCGTTTGGCGTGACTATCAAATATCGCCGACGCTTTTCGTTCCCGACCGAACACCTGTTTGGCCACGTCCTTGAGCAGCATCGCCTGTTGCGGCATGTAATCTGGCTTGCCATCGGGCATTAGAATCTTCTTACCCGCGGGCACCTGCGCATATTTGTAAACTTCATCGTGGCTGAGTTTCTTGATGTCAGAAGTCAGTTGCGCCAGTTTCTTTGCCTGCTCCTCACTCGGACTGGAACCGGTCAGTCCTAACTCGGCGCGGGCTAACTCCTCTGCGGCAGTGTCCAGCGGTTTGGCCGTCGAAACGGCTACCGAACGATTCTCCCACGCCCGCATGTCGTCTGGCCAGTAATCGTGGAAAGCTAGAAATCCGAGTAATACACCCGCCAGCGAACCGCCAGCAATGTACCCAGAGGCGAGCAACACTCCACCGGACGTTTCGGATTTTCGGATGGCATCGATTTCCGCTTGTGCCTTGGCCTCGGATTCGGCTCGCATTCGCGCCGCCGGATCTTCGCCGGCTGCTGCAATTGCGCGCTCCATATTGGACTTTGCTTCCGAAGCGGCTTGGCCAGCAAGGTACCGATCAACCAGAAAACGTACGATGCCACCGACGAAAATCGGCGCCGAGTTTGCGATGGGAACATACATACCGACGGCAAATGCCAACGCGGACACACCGGCAAGTTCTAGCATGAGCGCGATTAGCGCACCAATCAGTATCATGCTCCAATTCAGGTCGCCTTTAAGTACGCCATTGATAACGATTCCCATAACTTGCGTCTTAGGTGCAGGAAATTCTCGCTTCACATAGGAGCCATCGTCGCGGTATTCCAGTTCCCCCATAATGTTGTTGTCTTTGAAAGCCGCCAACTTGCCGGACTCCGGCTCCACGAAGTACATGGCCCGTCGCGTCTTGGCCAACTTGGCGGTGTCAGGTCGTGCCGTGAAGTTCTCTTTCGGGTGATCTTCGGTGATCCCGTCGTGCCGTGTGTGCCAGACCAGATACTCCTTACCCTCAAAGGTGGTTTTCTCTTTGAGCCTTGCCAGTTCGTCTTTACTCAGCACGTAGGCCGGTACATTTTCCTTGCTCGTGGAAACGATGGTCCTCATCTCACTGAAGCCGAGCAACAATCCGCCAATTACTAGGGACGAAACAAGCGCGCCGATAAGAATCGCATATTGCATCGCCTTTGGTGTTCCGCCAACCAGGAAGCCGGTTTTCAGAGATTGCGCGGTAGTGCCACCGTTTGAAGAAGCAATGCACACCACTGCTGCGATGGAGAGTGCAACTAACCGATCTGCAGATGAACGCCAGCCTAATGCCAGAAAGATCAGACACGTCAACATGAGTGTGGCAGTCGTCATGCCGGAAATCGGATTCGATGACGAGCCGATTTCTCCGGTGAGACGCGAGGACACCGTTACGAACAGAAAGCCAAACAGAACAACCAACACCGCGCCCGCGATCGCCGCGACGGCACCGACTTCGGTGGTGAGAAACAGTGCGAGTAAAACTATCAGTCCCAGACTACCCAGAATGACAACCGACATCGGCATGTCATTTTCCGTCCGGCGTTTGACGCCTTCAACGGCAGTTCGACTCGATGCGATACCGCCGGCAAGACTTCTCACGATAATAGGCAAGGTTTTCAACATGCTAATGATGCCCGCTGTCGCCACCGTGCCGGCACCGATGAAGAGCAGATAATTGTTGCGTAGTTGACCGATTGACATGTCCTTAATCGGAATCTGTCCAGGTGGTACTGGGCCTGGCGCATGTTCACCCACCATGTAAATAATGGGAATGATCACCAGATAACCTAGCACCGCGCCCGCCATCATGATCGCGCTTGTCCGCAAACCGATGATGTAACCGACGCCGAGTAACTCCGAAGCCATGTCTTGTGCGAAGATAGCGGCCTTATTGACATATGTTAGCGGCACGGTCACGGTCTCTTTGAGCAAACCCATGCCCGATGTCACGACCTTGTGAAGGAACGCGATACCGAAACCGATAAACACCGTCTTACCCGTCGTCCCACCCTTTTCTCCCGAGATCAAGACTTGCGCACACGCAGTGCCTTCGGGATAAAGCAAGGTTCCAGGCTGCCCCGGTCGGCCGTGCATTTTTACTATGAAAGCGCGCCGTAACGGAATCATCGCGAGGATGCCCAATAGCCCCCCAAGCACTGATACAACCATGATGCGCGGTAGGTCCATGCTGTAACCGATGAGCAATAGTGTTGGCATGGCCACGCCGACACCGAATGCGATGGACTCACCGGCCGAACCGGCCGTCTGCACGATGTTGTTTTCAAGAATCGATTTGCCGAACGGTCGAAACAGGGTGATGGCAAGCACGGCCACCGGGATCGATGCCGACACCGTAATGCCGATTTTCAACACAAGGTACATTGATGATGCGGCAAACACCAAACCCAGTAACGTTCCAAGCAATAGTGCCGAGAACGTAAACTCCGGCATTTTGGTTTCATCAGCGACGTAAGGTTTGAATTCGGGGGTATCGGTGTTTGCGGCCATGCCGGGTACTTTCGCTCACAGAGTGTGAAGAGTGTAACCCGGTTAGATTGTTAGCCGGCAGCGGAAATGCAAGGGGACGGGCGCGAAAATGTTCGAGATTCAGGCCGACGGACGGCAACCTTTGAAGGCTCTGAGCACATCATACAGATCGGCGGTCACGACCACTTCGTCGTCGATAAAGTCTTTGAGCCACAGCAGGTTCATGCGTTGGGCGGCGGCCACCAGTGGCAACAACTCGCGTAATGTGATGCGAGTGGTCGCCGGCGGGCTGGCGACAACGGTCTCACGAGCGGGATAAATTCGCAAGGGCCGTGCGGCCATGTGGAACTCCATGCGGACGCCGCCAAGCGAAACCGGACGTCGCTTCATCGTTATCGGACGTGGAAGACTTGAACCTTCAACAAAAAGTGCCCGTGTAGCCGCATTCGCCAGAATGCGGTGAGGACATTAAGATACTCGCTGACAACCAGCTCAATTCTTGGATTGGAGATGCTCATGCCAGTGGTGACCGCGCAACCTGGAACAACTCGCGTTGGCTTCGTCGGCACAGGCGTGATGGGTCTGTCGATGGCCGGGCACCTGCTCAAGGCGGGCTATGCCCTCACGGTGTACAGCCGAACCAAAGCCAAGGCGCAACCGCTGCTCGATGCCGGAGCGCACTGGGCCGACACGCCGAAAGCCGTCGCCGCCAAATCTGATGTCGTTTGCGCCATCGTCGGCTTTCCCAAGGATGTGCGCGAAGTTCTGCTCGGGGAAAACGGCGCACTGGCCGGTTCCACGCCCGGTAGCGTCCTCATTGACATGACGACCAGCGAACCATCACTGGCCGTGGAGATTCATCGGACTGCCGAGGCCAAAGGTGTGCATGCTCTTGATGCACCCGTCAGCGGTGGCGATGTCGGCGCGAAGAATGCCGCCCTCTCCATCATGGTTGGCGGCGACGCCGACGTGTTTGCCGCGATGACGCCGCTTTTTCAGTGCATGGGTAAAATCATCGTGCATCAGGGGCCAGCGGGGTCAGGACAACACGCCAAAGTGGTCAATCAGATACTCATTGCGGGTGCACTCAACGGCGTGTGCGAGGCATTGCTTTACGGCAAAAAGGCCGGGTTAGATCTTAAGACCGTGCTGCAATCCGTCGGCGGCGGCGCAGCCGCCAGTTGGCAGCTCAACAACCTCGGCCCACGCATCATCGATGGCAACTTCGTGCCTGGTTTCTATGTCGAACACTTCGTCAAAGACATGGCCGTGGCTTTGGCTGAGGCACGCGCAATGAACTTGGCTCTGCCCGGCCTCGGCCTGGTCTCGCAGATGTTCAACGCCGTGGCCGCGCAAGGTTACGAACGCAAGGGCACACACGCTTTGATGCTGGCACTCGAAAAACTCAATGCCAATGCCGCGACGCCTCAAATCCGGTAGCGGAACTCGCCAGAGTTCCGATAGCGACAAGAGCGGAAGTCTGGCGACTTCCGCTACGAAAAATCCGCGAATGATCTAACCGTTCTTATTCATGTTGTTGAAAATGGCTGGGTCGAATGGGTCGGTTGGCTTGTCGCCGTCAGTTGTCGGCGGCGCGTTCGGATCAGCGGGCGCTTTGCCATCGTTGGCCATCATCTTCACCCATTGTTCCAGATTCTTGTACGAGACAACGTTGGCGTCTTTGATCGGCGGTTGCCGCAAGCCGCCGTGGGCCGTGATTGCTTTGATCAGCAGTTTGCTGCGCTCGGGATTCTTCCTGTCGATTTGACCGACTGCCGCGGCGATGTTGGATTGCGTGGTCGCCGTCGAAATGGCCGCGCCCGGCGTGGTGCGCCGCAATGAAAACGACCCGCACCCCGCGGTCGAATGACAAGCCGCGCAAGCATTCGCCAGAAGCGGCTGCACCTTCGTGCCATACAGCTTCGTCGCCTCCGGTGAACAAGTCACCGGATCTGCCGCAACGGCCAACAGTGCAACCACAATCGCAATGACCGACAATCGCATGGCACGCTCATACCGCGCCGCCCGTGGCGGCGTCAAGTACATCGTGCCGCTGTCAAAGGGCAGCGCAAGGAAAATCATGAAACCTGGACTGGCGGTATTGGCGAGCGTCGAGCCGTAAGGCCGACGTGGTGTCAATGTTGGCGAAAAATCTAACACCACGTCGAGCTTACGCTTCGACGCTCGCCAAGTTCAAATCGACCCGCCGAACCTCAACCGGAACTGGATGAAATCGATGGTTGCTATGGCACCGTCATCGTCGAAGTCGAATGCAAAACTGGGACCGCCCGCGACCAGACGGAACTGGATAAAGTCGTTCGTAGCGACCGTGCCGTCGCCATCGCTGTCACCGAATAGACGGAAGAGCTTTGGCGCAATGGCCGGGTCGCCAACAATTATGCGGTTGTCGCCCGCAACTCCATTACCATCGCCGTCGAAGCCCGCACCGGTGAATTGGGCAGCAAGGATGGTGAGGTTGTAGCGCCCATCCATTAGCGACTTGCTTTCCGTCAACGAGCCACTGAACGTGAGAGTGACAACAGTTTGGCCGGCATTGGTGGTCACATCCGCCAATGTGACATTACCCAACGGCCCGCCCGGTCCCGTGCGCGCCAATTGGAATGCGGCCGCAGGTGCGCCGGCGAAGTTCACGATTGAGTCAAACGTGACGGTCAGGCTCGTGACCCGCGATCGCTGTGCGGAACCATCGTTGACTACGACAGACGCAAACTTCGCCGGTGTGTTGGTCTGACCGAAGTTCTGGCCGAACGCGCCGGCCGTCGGCGTTAACACAACTGTTCTGACACCGCTCAATGGATCGGTCCCGGTCCACCCGGGTTGGAGCACGCGGCGAACGTTGTACGTGCCCGTCGGTTGATTGGCGAATTGATATACGCCGTTTGCCGCCGACGTGACAGTCGGTTCGCCGGTGGTCAGGAAGACCGTCCAGCCGTTCAGCGTGCCGGTGTCGCCGGGGCCGATGTCGGAGATCGACAACGTCCATGTGCCGTTCGGTACTGCACCATTGAAGGCACCGAGAAAACCGTTCGGCAGGAAGCTACCAGTAAACGGTGCTGTGCCCGAGCTAATGGGCGTCGTCGCCTGGTCATCGAAGACCGTGTCGATGAAATTCGGGCCGGCGATGTTGATGTTGGAAAACAGCGTGACCTTGGTGCCGGCCGGGTTGATCAGAGAGATGACCATGTCGCCAACGTAGGTGTGGGTGATGTTGAGCTTCACGTTGACATCGGTCACGGCACCGCCCACGCCGTTGAAACTGATCGTCGAAGTGGTCGTGTTGAAGTCGGTGATATTCAACGGGACGTTGGTGGACGTGACCGAACTGCTGCCAACGGTGTCGATCACGCCGTTGTTGTTGTCATCGCGGAACACGGTCCAGCCACTGAGGCCGGGTTCACCCGTGTCGCGCGTGCCGTTGCCGTTCGTGTCCCGATATACGTTTCCCGAAATGTAGCCCGGCGGTATGCCGGTGAGGATTTCCCACGCCCCGCGGCCACGCAGGTCGGCAGCGAGAATCTTGGTGATCGGGCTGTATTCCAGGTCGCGCACTTGCGTGGTGGGCAGCCCGGTGCCAACCTGAGTCCAGTTCACGCCGAGGTTGGTCGAGCGATACACGCCGAAATCGCCACCGGCATAAAGAATGTCATCCGTATTGGCGTTGGTCGCACCCGGATCGAGCAACACATCGTAGCACGGAGCATCCGGCAATGTACCGGCGATGCTGACCCAGTTCACCCCGCCGTCCGTGGTCTTCCACAGATTGTCACCCGTCGGCGAAAAGTTGGCTGACACAACATATGCGACATTTGAATTCACCGGATCGACTTCGATATTGATGTAGTCGCCGGAGCCGGGCGGCGTCCGATTCAGCCAGGTGGTGCCGTTGTTCGTTGTCACATACAAACCGTTGATGGTTGTCAGCGAGTTGGCCACGCCGGCGTAGATCATGTTCGGATTGGACTTGCCGACCGCAATCGCCCGCACCGGAGCCGGGAACGTAAACGTATCGCCGGGTAGCCGCGTCCAATTCGTCCCGCCGTCAATGCTGACATTGACGACGTCGGTGCCGATGAAGATGCGATGGTTGGTGCCGGGGTCGGCGGCCATTGGCGGGTAGAAGTACGAGTTGGCCGAGTTGGTGATGCCGGTCGTGATCGACGACCAGGACACGCCGCCGTTATTCGATACCCTCACATACGCACCGGCACCAAAGCTGGCGACGGGGTTGGCTCGCCACATGCGACTCTCGTTGAATGGGTCAACGATGATGTCGCCACCGTCGCCCCCTTCCACGGTGGACCAGCCCAGGTTGTCGTTGAAGATCAGCAGACCGTTATCTTGGGTGCCGCCGATGATGAAGTCGGGATTGGTCGGACTGATGGCGATGCCGGTGAACTGAACCGTTGCCATCGCGCCATAACTCGAGCGTGTGGCATTGATGCCATTGAGTCCGACCCACAGATTGGTGGCGGGGCTGTAGCGAAACGCGCCGCCGTCGCTGCCGACAACCAGGCGGCCCAGTGAATCAAAGGCGAAGTCGTGGAAATCGACGTGCGGGCTTTTCCCGTCCGCGCCGTTGAAGATGCTGCCAAAGCTCGCGCCGCCGTCGGTGCTGCGGATGATCTGAACTGTCGCCGCGAAATACACCGTGTTTGACGATGTGGGATCGACCTCCACGACGTTGCTGTACCAAAGCGTACTCACGCTGGGGACGTTGGCGGTGCGGTCGGTCCAGCTGGTTCCGCCATTCGTGGATTGGTAGAACTTCAACAGATTGAACGTCGCCGCGTCCTGCATCACCACATAGATGACTTGCGAGTTGGTGGGCGCGATGGCGATTTCCGTACGGCCGACGGTCACGCCCGAGACAATGTTGCTGACCAGCGTCCAAATCGGCGTGGCCGCCAGAGCGTTGGTTGTCTTGTACACGCCGTCGGCGGCCGCCCCCATCCGGGTGCCGACCCCGGCGTACATCACGTTGATGTTCGTCGGGTCAGGTTCGAGATCGGTGTAGCCGATGGTCGTGGTCACCGACGTGGAGATGTTGACCCAGTTGACGCCGCCATCGGTGGTGCGAAAGATGCCAGTCGGCTTATTCGGGTCGCCATCGAGGCCGGGGGCGAACTTGCCCGCGCCCGGCACGCCCGGCCCGGCGACGGCGACGAAGACGATATTCGGATCGGTGGGATGCACAACCACGGCCGAGATGACAGTTCGGTCGAAGACGCTGTTACCCATCAACGCCCAGGTTGCGCCAGCATCGGTCGATTTGAGTACGCCTTTGCCGTAAAAGCAATCAACGCTGGCCATCTCGGCCTCGCCCGTGCCGACGTAGATAATGTTGGTATTGCTAGGCGCAATGGCGATGGCGCCGGTGTTCGGCGATGCCTGGAAGTCGGTCAGCGGCGTCCAAGTAGGATTTGCCGCACCGCCGTTGGTCGTCTTCCACACCCCGCCGCTGGCCGAGCCGACATAGATCGTATTGGGGTCAGTGGGATGGACAGCAACCGCGCTAGCCCGACCGGTGTTCGTGAAACTCCCGGACGCCGACCCGCCCGCGATGGGTGCCGGCCCAAGCTCCGTCCAAGTGGTGTCGCTCAGCGGCACCGAAGTCGAAGGAAGGTTGCGGCTTTCGAGATTGACAAAGCGCAACGGTAGCGAGGTGCGGATATCGCGAACGCGAACCATGATTGTGATTCCCGATGCATCGCGGCGAGTGTGAGACCACTAGCGATGATACCGCATCTCCCGCCGCAAGGCGAGTGGTCTAGGCGAGCGTCGAGGCGTAAGCCCGACGTGGTTTCGGTAAAATGAACGCGCCAAATCGCATGGAGGCCAAATCCTCATGGAGGCCAAATGCTCATGGAGGCCGACGCGCAGCGAGGCGAACAGTCAACGCAATGGGCGAAAATTACCGTCCTCGCTCGCTGCGCTTCGGCCTCCAAATCATAAACCCGGAACCATTGCAATGCTCATGGAGGCCGACGCGCAGCGAGGCGAACTGTCAACTTAATGGGCGAATATCGCCATCCTCCTCGCTGCGCTTCGGCCTCCAAATCATAAATCCAGAACCATTAAATCGACCCGAATCTCACCTTAAACTGGATGAAGTCGCTGGCGGACACAGCGTCGTTGTCGAAGGGGATTGTTGCCAACTAGTGCGAGCCGGAACTGCATGAAGTCGCTGGCGGCTATCGCGCCGCTGCCGCTTAGCGCCGCCGCCGCTTTCGCCACCCCACCCCCGCCAGCGCCAAAACTACCAACGCCATGCTTGATGGTTCGGGCACGACAGTTATGTACAGCGGGTTGTTGTTGTGCGCCGGGGCAAAGACAATCGGGTCAAAGTCGCCCGCTGTCGTTCCCGTGTTGCTCACAAGCGGGTTGATGTCAGTCAGCGTGATCACGCCGTTGCCGGGCGCAGAGCCAGCAATCACTTTGAATGTGAACAAGACGGTTGGCGGCAGGATCCCCGCATCGGCGAAAACACCATCGCCGGTGTCCGCACCAGCAATGGCCGTTTGGCCCATGTTATAGCCTAAAAACGACAGGGGAAAGGAAAGACCAAGCGGAGCTTGCGAACCTGCATTTGGCCAATTAGGGACAACAACCCCCCCTCCACTTATTGGTTGAGCAAACGGCTGACTGACCAGCGGCATCGGATAGTTGAAAATCAGGGACGAGGCGATCATGCCGGTAAGAGTTGCGCCATCCCAATTCATCTGAGCCGGGAGAAACGGTGCATTCGCATTGCCTTCGATCGTTACCTGAATGAACTTGGTTTCTCCCGGCATGAACTCCAGCGGGTTGGCCAGACTATTCGCGCCGATGGATTGACCGAGCGGCCAATTAGTGGGAATGCGAGTGGCCGGTGGGTAAGAGTTTCCCGGCACCGCCGGAACAAACGAACTGATGGCATAACCAAGGATGATATCACCGCGCGCCGGCAGACACGCGGCCACGACGACGAAGTATGAGAGCAAGGTTGTTCGGAAAGCCATGACGAGGTACTCCCACGGGCTGCCGATTCTACCAATCATCCCCCAGCACTTCACCGCCGGCGGGTGTCAGCGCGGCGGCCCACGTCTTTGCCGAGATGTTCCCCGAAATCACCCGCACGCTGCCATCCGCCATCGCCGCGTTCATGGCGGTGTGGGAGGTGGAGGGTTTGGAGAAATTGCACATTCCACCGTCTTGAGCGAATTCGAGCGGGTTTCGTGGTTGAACCTGAAACATAGAGAATTGACCATTCGGCCACCAAATCCCACTAATTCCGCCGCCGAATACAGCTGCATACGTACCTCCAAGGTAACTGTGATTCGGACCGGTTGTTCCTGGAGGGCCCAGGACCCCTTGAAACACCCCGTTCATCCAATGTGTTCCACCTCCCGGGATTCCCAAATACCCGCCATCACAACGTGCATATTTTTCCACAAACAGTATCGTGTTCGAGGTGCCGTCCTGAAATGACGCCGAAAGCGATGTCCTGCCATCCCATACGGTTAGCATATTGTCCCATGGACCCCCATTATGTGGACCAGTATTCACATTCTTTTGGCCCCCAAATACGACGAAGTTTCCCGCAAACGAGGAGTCACCATCGGTCTTGACCCTGGGCCTCCCCAGTGTGGGGTCGCTCGGACATCCAAATGTTTTCACTCTGGCGTTTCGAGTGAACGTGCCGCCGCTAACTGAGTTCGCTGTCGGCCAAATGACCCCGATGTTAACGACGGACGGGGGATTCGGTGAAACCGAGTTCGCATTGGCGCCGACATCCATAAACGCGGCGCTATTCCACAAATCCTGTCGTTCCACGTATGGCAACAGGTGGAAAAAAAGCGGGCCATAATGGGCTCCGCCATAATTCCCGGCTTGTGGCGGCAATCGACTATGTACGTTGTGTGCCTGATGTGCCGCCAGGCCAAGTTGATGAAGGTTGTTTTGACAAGACGCACGATTGGCGGCTTCACGGACTTTCTGAACCGCAGGCAACAACAATCCAATTAGGATTGCAATGATTGCGATGACGACCAGAAGCTCGATGAGCGTGAAGGCTAGTCGATCTTTGGTTGTTTTATGCTCCATCGTTCAGTTCCTTTACATCCGCCGCTCAGCGCTTTTCAGGTTGTGCCAACCGGCCCGCCATTCTGTTCCCCTCCCTCGAAGGGAGGGGCTAGGGGAGGGATTGCTTGCCCACGAAATTGGCTCGCCAATTTTTCGCAAGCGCCACCGCACATCCCTCCCCGACCCCTCCCTTTAAGGGAGGTGAAAACAAAGTTGCCGCAAACAGAATTCGGCGCTCATCCTCCCTCCTCCATTGGCACCGATTCAAATGCCCCTATGTCTATAGCCAAGCCCAAGGTTCGAGTATAATCACGCTGGTCGCCAGTCAGCCCAAGAGCATTGTTGCCGGCATCAACGGCCTTGCTGCTGAGGTCCAGCGCAAGAGTTGCAGTCGGACCGCCGTTGTTGATGAGACCTGTGTTGTTGAATCCGGCGAGTTGCTGAACGGCGAATGTCCCGTTGATGTTGTTCTTGGAATTGCCGTGGAGCGACCAGAAGTCGCTGTCGGCGACGGCGATGAGGCAGTGAATCGCTGTCACCGTCTTGATGCCTTGCCCGCCGATATCCTGGCCCTGGTTGGTGGCCGGCGTGCTGCCCTTGTTTTGCGCTACGATGGTGCTTTCCAGGTGAATGCTCGGGAGTGACGACGCCACCGAAACAGCGAATCCGATGCCGCCGCCGTCCATGGCCGCCGTGGCGTCAAGTGCCTCATTGAACGCGATTGTGCTGTTGTAGACACGCATCAGCGGCGCCGACATGCTCAAACCATCCATGAAGATGCCACCACCCCGGCTCGTCGCCGTGTTAAACGCCAGCGTCGTATTTCGCACGTTGTACGTGGAGTCATGCACAACCCCATTCGGGAAACAAATCCCCGCTCCATTGCGCCCGGCTGAGTTGTTGTTCAGCGTGCTGTTTTTGACGATGACCTTGCTGCCGTTGGCGATGAGCAGGCCGCCGCCGTCATAGACCGTTGCCGTGTTGAACGCCAGCGTACTGGAGTTAACGGTGACGCTGTCGGCGGTGTTGAGGTAGACGCCGCCGCCGCTCCAAGCCGCTTTGTTGAAGCTGATGGTGCTGAGCGAAATGCTACAGGTGCCATTGAACACGTGAATGCCTCCACCGAGGCCATCGTTGGCTACGGTGTTCAGGGTGACAGTCGTGGCCGTCATCGTCAAGGCCGACCCGAAGGAATAGATGCCGCCGCCGCCGGTATCGCCGTAGTTGCTGCTGATCAGGCTATTGCTGTTGATCGTCACTTTGCCGCCTGTGGCATAAATGCCGCCGCCGAGGTCGGCCGAGTTCGCGGTCGCGGTGCAGTGGCCCACGGTCACGGTGCTACTGGAAAGGTGGACGCCGCCGCCATTTTGACCGGCGGTATTGTTGGACAGAGAACTGTTAGTGAGCGTGGCCGTCGACGTAACCGCAACTCGGATCGCACCACCTTCCATTGTAGCAGTATTGTTGATGAACGTAGAATTGGATGCGGAAAACAGCGTGGCCGAGCCAACCGACACGGCTCCGCCGTTTTGTGCCAAGTTTCCGTCGAAGAGGCAGTTGACGAGTGTCAGCGAGCCGGAACCATCGGTAAAGACCGCTCCGCCATTTATTGCTGCAAAATTGCCTGTGAACTTCATCTGTGACAACGTCAATGCCTCATTCCTATTGAAAATTGCCCCGCCGAATCCGCCTGCAACGATC
>JANLTA010000821.1:0-3910 GCA_031362705.1 Gemmataceae bacterium
GCGCCGATACTGCTCCGCAGGCAAAATGATCATGTCGCCATCGGCACCATCCTTCAAGAGGACTGGCGTGCCGCTTTGTCGGAGCCGCCTCAATTCTGGCCCCGCATCGGCGGCGAATGCTTGCAACTGTCGTTCAACAACTGTAGTGGCCATCATGATGCTCCTTCGACTGTCGTCATTATAACAAAGGGCCGCCGGCCCGGCCGGCCATGCGTCCCGACTCTGCGTAAGCCTGCAAGCCTCTCGCAATACGACGAAACAATGCTCCCATCATGAAGCAACCTGGACTTACTTTCCAATTCCCCTCCCTCGCAGGGAGGGGTTAGGGGAGGGTTTCAATTCGCCTGCAAACGTGGTGTACGCCGACGCCGAAGGCAAGCAAACGGAATCAACCTGATTGCGGCAATGGAACAACGATTGGCCGCTTGCCAATCGCAGCCGCTGACATTATTCTGGAAAGCCGGAAAGCATCGCATCCGGCGATTCCTAGGCCCGTTCACGGGCCTTGGCGCGCTTCGCGCTGTAGGCCCGCCGTTTTACGGCGGGTAACACAAACGCCACCCAATGACACAACTGCGTCCTGCATTCCGATATTGGTATTGAGGCCCGTTCACGGGCCTTGGCGCGCTTCGCGGTGTAGGCCCGCCGTTGACGGCGGGTAAGCGAATGACACAATGGTCGCTGGGAGGCCCGTTCACGGGCCTTCTCGCGGTTCGGCTTGAGCCACAAATTCAAACAGGGCCCGTTTCATGTCGCGCAACTATTACGCCGAGATCAATTTGCACATCGTTTGGCACACCAAGAACAGCAGCCCGCTCCTCGTGCCAGCCGTCGAGGCATACGTGCACCAATACATTCGTGGGAGGTGCATCAACACGGCCGGCGTGTTCATTCACGAAGTCGGCGGCATTGAGACACATGTTCATTTGGCGATCAGCATCGCACCGACCATTTTGATCAGCGAACTTGTTGGCCAACTCAAAGGGTCGTCATCACACGAGGCCAATCGGCAGTTTGGCGGCAAGGTGTTGGATTGGCAGACGGGATACGGCGTGGTCAGTTTTGGCACAAAAGACACGGATTGGGTGCGCGACTATGTTCGTAATCAACGCGAGCGGCATGCACGAGACAACGTTTTTGACAGAATGGAACGAATCACGGCACTGGATGAGGTGGCTGAAGCCGGACCGCGAGAAGCCCCGTAAACGGGGCTGTGGGCTGAGAATGTGGAGTGAGGATGATTGGTGGCGACACGTTACCCGCCGTCAACGGCGGGCCTACACCGCGAAGCGCGGGAAGGCCCGTGAACGGGCCTGAAAACAATGCAGTACGCTCATTGCCGATTCCGCGGTCAACGTGATGCATGCCGACGTCGAAGGAAAGCAAACGGAACCAACCTGATTGCGGAAATGGAACAACGATTCGCCGCCGGCCAATAACAGGAGTTTACATGCTCACTCCGAGCCGTGAACATACCACCCGTCCCCTTTTCGATGGTCATGGTTAAACGCGCTGTCCACGCGGCACACGATGAATGAAGAGCAAACCCAAGAGATACAACGATGCGAACGGACTTGCAAATAGTAGGACCAAGGGCCACAAATTCTTTTCCTGTGCGAATCCCACGGCCGTCCATGCGATGACCGGAAGCATAGCGACGAGTGGCAGCATCGCAAACCGTCGGGGTCTGCCTGCCCACTTGATTAGCGTGTAGAGTTGAAGCGGAATGTACGCAGCGGCCGCGAAGAACCCGCTATTGATAATCAACTGTCCGACGTCCATTGTGAAGCCCTCGACAGTCGCGATTAGCCTGACCTACAAAGCTCTCGCCGACCGTCATTGTGACGTTCCATGCCGTGCTGCCGAACGGGACGAAAGCGTATCCTTGAGAAACGTCCGGCTCGTGAGATACATTGAAGCCAACACACTCGCCAGCGACAGGACGAGCGGCCACAAGGTCTTTGCCAGCAAAATAACCACGGCAGCCAATGTGAAAACCGGAAGCAAGACGCCCAACGCCAAAAGGGCAAGCCATCGCCAGCGGCCTTCCCCCGTGATCAACGTGAAGAACTGACGCGGAAGGTAAGCCGCGGCCGATATGAATCCGCCGTTGATAATCGGTTGGCCGACGTCCATAGTTAAGTCCCTTGTTGCCTCGTAGTCTCACACACTGTAATCGTGTTTGTGGGTCACGAAAACTCGACGCGCCCGACAACTACTTTTTTGCGCTGGCCTCTTCAAGCAAACGAACAATCTCCGAGTGTTTACTTTGCTGCGCCCACCAGAGGGCAGTCTGGCCATGTTTTGACTTGGCATTCACGTCCGCGCCCTTCTCCAGCAACATCTTGACGATCTTCGAGTCCGCCGATCTCGCCGCAGCGGCCATCATCAGCGGGGTCATTCCGATCAGCGAGCCTCTTTCATACCCAGCATTCACATCGGCGCCACCCGCCAGCAACGCTTTGATCGTCTCAGTGTGACCCTCTTCCACAGCGCTCAAGAGCGCCGTGTAGTCTTCCGAACTGCGCGCGTTTGGCTTGGCTCCTTTCGCCAGGAGAGCTTGAACAATGTCATGTTGACCGCACTGGGCTGCCTCAACGATAACAGGCCGGTCGTTGATGTTCTTGGCATTTGGATCGGCACCTGCGGCTAAGAGCTTCTTTACGTCTTCGATGTTCTTCTTCTGAACCGCCTGGCCCAGCGGTGAAGCCCAAAGCTCGACTTGCGTGATGACGATTTTCTCATTCTGATTGCCGGTTAATTGCGCAGGCTTCTTGCCGTTGACGAGAATCTGCCACACTTCGACATTGAGTTGTCTTCGAGGAAGCACCTTCATCCAACCGACGACTAGGCCGTCATCACGGTAAACATACGGCATGTACGTGCGCGACCGAATCCAGTCTAGAGCCTCATCGTCGGTTTTGAAATGTTGCTGTCCTTCTTCCGTAACGCCCCGGGTAATACCCTTATGTTCTTTCCAGTGTTCGCCCGGGCCGGGATAATACAGACCGAGGCTTCCGTACCATCTCTCGGGCCTTGGATTCATTTTCACCGATCGCGTCGCACCCTCCCACGTATAGGAGCGCGTTAGCTCATCCACAGAGGTGACCAACATTTCCCCGACCGACGTCGTGGCCTGGATTCTCATCCCAGGGGACATGACCGTCTCGTTCTTCGGCGGCTTGGGTTTGTCGCGAGCCGACGTGTTGGACGGCTGGATCGGAACTGCAAATGTTGCAACCAACGCAACCAAACATAAGGGTCGAACGAACATGTTATCCTCCCGTTCGGTACTTTGACAAAAACCCAGCGCGTGGATATCGAACATCGCCTTGTTAAGGCGGTTCAGGGGCCTGTGGCCGTTCTCCCTTCAACAGACTTGCTAACAAACCAGGGTGTTGGAAGTCCTTGCTTAGCTTTTCAGCCGGAACCAAGGGCAATTCATTCTTGGTGCGAAAGTTCAATTTGCGAATCCCGCCGGGATTTCCATCGAACAGCCCCTCGGGAGTAACGATGAGCCAGTCGTCGCCGACGAACGCGAATAAGCGACACAATTCGTCCCCGGTGGCGATATCCCAGATGCACATCATGCCATCTTCGCTTCCGGTGACGATCAACCGCCCGTCGGGCGAGAACAGTACTGTATTGTGGGAACCCAATCGGCCCACCACGAAGGTCTGAAGCTTGTTCCCCGTCGCCGTGTCTCGCAGGACGAGAGGCCCATCATCGGCGCCGGTGAGCACTTGTTTTGTGTCCGGTGAAAACGCAAGCATTCTAACATTGCGGTCGAGCGCCGGGAATTTGCTGTGTCTATCATTCGATTCGACATCCCACTGGACTATCGTTCCGTTATCGAGTCGCATTAGGGGGTGTTTCACATCCGGGGAGAATGTCACAGAAATGACCTTGC
>JANLTA010000822.1:0-1530 GCA_031362705.1 Gemmataceae bacterium
GCGCCGATACTGCTCCGCAGGCAAAATGATCATGTCGCCATCGGCACCATCCTTCAAGAGGACTGGCGTGCCGCTTTGTCGGAGCCGCCTCAATTCTGGCCCCGCATCGGCGGCGAATGCTTGCAACTGTCGTTCAACAACCGTAGTGGCCATCATGATGCTCCTTCGACTGTCGTCATTATAACAAAGGGCTGCCGGCCCGGCCGGCCAAGGCGGGGAGGATGCAGTCGGCGGATGCTTATTTCCCTTTCTGCATTCACAAATCTAAAATCCAAAATCGGCAATCCGCGTCACTCCGGCACCGTCACCGCTTCGCCGCCGGCCCGGGTGGCCAGCGCGGGGAGGATGCTGTCGGGGGAGCAGGTCAGGAAGCGGACGGAGCCGTGGGCGAAGCGACGAGCCGTTGTACCGAGTCTGGCGTGCCTTCCCAGGCGGCTGCGTACGTGGATTCTAATGGCACTGGCACATGGATCGAGGGGGCAATAAAGAGCGGCATGTTCGGCAGTGCATCGCCAACGCTAACGGTTTCCACAAAGGCCGTAAAGACGCCATCCGATTCGTAGGAAGCCAGTACGCGGTCATCGGCATTGGTCAGATCGAAACGTTCCGTTTTGATTTCATCCCATATCGCTTTGTGGATCCCGAACGGATCGCGTCTGGTCGGCGGAAATAGGTCGACAACGAGGACGTGAATTTTCTGTCGCATGGCCGCGACGACCTTTTCGACAAACTGCTGGATCGAGTTCGTGCTATCCTTGTTACCCGGTGATACAATCTCAATGAACGCAACGATTCGACCGAGGCGATGGCGAATCACGACTCTGTTCGCCTTGCCGGCATAATGATCGGCGTCCGCCTGCCGGATAATCTTAGTCTTAGGCCGTTCCAGCACGGCCGTCCCCCCAGCCGTGTCGGACATCCAATTCGACGAAGAGTCTTTCTCCTCGATCGCCAACACGTCCGGTTCCCGGTCTCCACTACGCTGCTCGACCAACGCGGACAGTCCTCTGGGAAGGCAGCCCCGGTTGAGCGCGCGGCTGAGTTCGACGGACCAAACCTGATGAAAATGATGAAACAGCCCCGAAGGAACCCGAGTCCAGTCATGTATTGGCATGATGACCCCTCCTGCGGATGATTATACCGCATTTGGTCAGGGGTCCACGAGCGAGTCGCGTACGCGCGCCGCCCGTCACTCCGGCACCGTCACCGCTTCGCCGCCGGCGCGGGTGGCCAGCGCGGGGAGGATGCTGTCGGCGGAGTAATTCAGGAAACGAACGGAGCCATCGGCGAAGAGGAAGTGGGGCTGACGGAGAGCCGAGCATTATTCTGGCTGTTCCGTGGTTAGCCAATCGCGGGCAGCATGACGTACGTGCAGCACGTGGACGGCCTCATCATTGACCACGAACAGTATGCGGTAAACGTGTGGCTTTTTACCGAAAAGCAATTCGCGCAACTCAATGCCCAGGCGGTCGGCTTCGACGGCAAGGGGACACAGGCTTGGTTCTATTTCGAGCGTCTCGATTTGTGTCA
>JANLTA010000836.1:0-5023 GCA_031362705.1 Gemmataceae bacterium
TTCCTTGATGCCCGGCATCCCAACTGCGCCAAACAAAACGAACAACTGTGGGCCGATTTCACGGATACAAACACCGGCAAGCCGTTCCGCGTCAAACAGATCAGTGGTGCCATCGCCCGGCGCATTGTCTATTGGATTCGCCCCGGCGAAGAGTTGAACGCCGGCGACCGCTATGGCATGATTAAATTCGGCTCGCGTACTGAGTTGTTAATCCCGCGAGATGCCGTTAAAGAGATCATCGTCAAACCCGGCGACAAAGTTCGCGGCGGCGTGACAGTGTTGGCCAAGGTCCTTTGATCGCCATATTGGAGTGGTTCATTGTCTCTCGTTTCTGCTTTTCGCAACGGCATTAACAGCATTGCGGCCGAGCCGGCGCTCAAGGAGCAAGCCGCCGTTAATCTGGAAGCATGGCTGACGCATCCCGATTTTGCCGCGTACCTGCCGCAGTTGGAATGGTTGATTGCCGATGCAAATTGGTCGGTGTTGCTGGATAGCTTCTATCAGGTACTGCCGTTCGGTACGGGTGGACGGCGCGGAGCCGTCGGCATTGGGCCGAACCGGATGAACCTGTGGACGCTTGGTGCCAGCGTGCAGGGGCATTGCGAGTATCTCAAGGAGAAGTTCCCCGGCCGCGAGCTACATGCCGCCCTTGCATACGACGTGCGGCGGTTTCTCGATTCGCGGCGAGTTTACAACGCGAACTTGCCCAACCCGGTGCTTGGTCTTTCGAGCAAGGACTTCTGCCATCATGCGGCTGGTGTCTACGTGGCCAATGGCGTGCATGTCCATGTATTGCCGGCCGACTCGTCGCGCTACTTTGCCACGCCGGAGTTGTCGTTCGCCATTCGCTGGTTGAAGGCGCACGGTGGCCTCAATGTGTCGGCATCGCACAATCCGCCAGACGACAACGGCGGCAAGTTTTACGACGAGCGCGGCGCTCAGCCGGTGCCGCCCGACGATCAGATCATGAGCGACCTGGTCGAACAGGTCGCGCAAATCAAGCAGCTACCGTGGGCCGAGGCCGTTCGTACCGGCAAGATTCACTTTCTCAACGACGACGTTCACAAGGCGTTTATCGACTTGTGTCGCAAGCAGAGCCTGATCGCGCCGCCGAAGTTCGATGAGATCCGTGTCGTGTTCACGCCGTTGCATGGCGTCGGCACCATGACAGCGATGGAAGTGTTGGATGCCCAGGGCTTCCGACCGATCCCTGTGCCGGAGCAAATGACGCCGGACGGGCAGTTCACCAATGTGACTAAATCGCCGAACCCCGAAGTGCCGGAATCGATGGACCGAGCGGAGCGCGTCGCCAGGGAACACGATGCCGACTTGGCGCTGGCCACAGACCCCGATGCCGACCGTCTCGGTGGACTAATTCCAGATGGCAACGGCGGTTATCGCTACCTGACAGGCAACGAAATCTGCGCGCTGTCAACGTGGTTCAAACTCGATCAATTGACGAAACAGGAGCGGATGCCACGTTCGCCAGTAGTGATTACCACTGTAGTCACAACGAGCCTTGTCACGCGCATCGCCCGGCACTTTGGTTCGCAGATCGTCAACAACTTACTGGTCGGTTTCAAGAACATGGCCGAGGTGTTGCGGCAACTGGAAGAGTCAGGATCGTTTGAGGACGTACAGGCCCGACCGGAAGATCTGATTCTCGCCACCGAAGAAAGTCATGGCATTATGGCAATGCCGCAAATCCGCGATAAGGACGCCGCCGCCGCGTGTCTGCTGCTCGCGGAATTGACATTGGATGAAAAACGCCAGGGTCGCAGCACGATGGAGCGACTGAACGACATCGCGCGGCAATTCGGTTACTTCCGCAACGAAGTCGTGAACATCGCCATGACGGGAATCGAAGGCCGGTTATTAATGACGCGCATGATGGAGAGCTTGCGAGCGAAGCCACCGAACACAATTGCCGGCCTGACTGTGACCAGCTTTGAAGACTTGCGTGATCCAAATGGCCGGCTCGGACCGATCAAGGGTGCCACCGATGCTGCAGGTCGCAATGTCCTTGTGTTCCGCCTCGGCGATCGCGCCTCGGTGGTGCTGCGACCGAGTGGCACCGAACCCAAGGCGAAGGCGTATATCGAGGTCTGTTCCGAACCTCGCAAAAGCCACACGCTCGTGGAACAATGGTCGGCGACATGCCACGGCGTGGATGAGTTGACGCAGCGACTTGCAGACGAGTTCCTGGCTTTAGCTCTGGAAACGGTCGGCAAACAGCCGGCAGGTCCAGTAAAATTAACACGATAGACTAGCCATAGCTTCAAACCCGTGTTACACTTAGGTCAATCCGTTCGATTGAATTCGTGCAGCGCAAGGCGGCGGCCACGTGGCGTTTCTCTGGCAGGAGTCGTTCTGTCCGAAGGTACGTTCATGACAGGGTTTGTGGCGAATCTGAGTCTGAAAACTTTAGGCGTGCTGGCCTGTTGCGTTGGCCTTTGCGCGCCAACTCTGGCATCGGCAGCGTGGCTGGGTTACAAGAACGACACTGCTGCAGCTATCGTTGTTCAGACCTCCGTGAAGGTGAATGACAAGATCGTGCGCGGGAAGCAACATTTGCTTTTCCCGGGTGAGTGTGCGTGGGACAATATTGCGACCACGGGCCAGCAGCAGATCTCCATCATGGATCCTAAGGCCAATAACAAAGTCGTTGGCCAGGAAAACATCAACATCGCCAATCAGGATGTGTTGTTATCCTTGCAGTGGCAGGCGCAGCCACAGGTTCAGGGACGACCGCCGGTGCCGCCGGCGCTGCGTATTTTCCCGATGAAAATCATTGGGCCAGCAGGCGTGGTACCGCCGAACAATCCTCCGCCGAACGGTGGTGCCAAAGCCGGTCCGAACGCACCTGTTCCGCCGCGGACGCCCTTGCCACCATCTTCCTCGCCGCCTGAGCAGCCGGGTACGCCTTCGGATTCGCCGACGCCATTACTTCCCGGGGAACAGCCGAAAGCGGCCACTCCGGGGGAGCAACCCAAAGGTCCGCAGGAACAGCCGAAGACGCAACCCCCTGCCGGGCAACCTAAGGCAGCGCCGCCAGCGCAACCACCGGTCCAGCCACAGCCCCAGCCGCCCACGGAACGACCAAAAACGCCACCAGTCCAGCGTCCCAAGTCCAAGGGCGGCGTCTGATCACCGCTTGCTTTTGCTACTGTGCCGCACAGCGAAAAACAGATATAATACCTGAGTTGAAATCTGTTCCGCGAACTCGGGGTGCCACCGCTCCATGACTGCTACCGCCGCTCCCGCCAAACCTGCAGTAAAACCCGTTGCCGCCAAGCCGCGTAAGAAACTACCCAAGGAATTGGCGGTAATCTTCGCCGACAATTGCACCGGCTGCGAAGCGTGCGTGGAAGTGTGCCCAGTCGATTGCATCTATAAGGTGCCCGGCGAAGACATGCCGAGCCTGCAGTCATTTTGCGATATTGATCTGGAGCGATGCATCGGCTGCAAATTGTGTGAGCGCTGGTGTCCGTGGGATGCAATCGACATGATTCCCACGCAAAAGATCGCCGATTCCGTCGCCATTAAGGGCGGCCCGCCGGCTTACGTCGAGAAACATTGGGAACGGCTCACGGCGGCGGCGCAGTCTCTCGCTGAATTGGCGTGGGAGCAGGCTCAGCCGGTCAAGAAGTGAGTTGACAGGTCGTCGTCAACGGTTTAACAGCATATCCCGAATTGCCCGGCCGACACCAATCGCGAGCAAGCCGCCCATCGCGATTGATGCGCCGACGGCTACACGATGTTGGTTGCGCTCCCGTGCGGCGACCGCCGCTGGTGTTTCGCAATTGGTCCGTCAGCCTGCTCTGGCATCGCCCGGCGCAATAGCAAGCATGCCGGAAGCAATGATAGTGGCAGCGGTTCGTTGAATAGTCACGATCTCTGTCTCCCGCATTCGCGGACGGTTCACAAGTATATGTCGTGATTGTTATGGGTGCATTTGCAATATCCGAGGTGACACAAGTCATTGGTCGGTTTGACGATACGAATCCAGTTACGCAGCGATAATGGCACAACATAGACGGCCGATGTTCATATACTGCCGACAATTCCAGTCTGTGTCCTTACTACGAGACCGTACCCATGCCGCGATTCGTGATCGGCCCATTAGTTGTCGTCGGCGTATGGGCGATGGCGGTCGCGCAGCCGCCGAAAAAACCGGTCGCTGGTGCCACGCCGGCCGAGTCGATCCGCGTCAAAGAGGGGTTTCGCGTCGAGTTGCTGCATTCTGTTCCGAGAAACGAACAAGGTTCGTGGGTCTGCATGTGCACAGATCCGAAAGGCCGGTTGATTGTCTCGGATCAATACGGCGGCCTGTTTCGCGTCACGCCGCCGCCGGTCGGGCAGGCACAGCCGACGAAGGTTGAAAAGATCCCCGTTGATCTTGGTGAAGCCCAGGGCTTGGTATGGGCGTTCGACTGCCTGTACGTGGTAGTCAATCACGGCGAGAAGTATGCCAGCGGGCTATATCGTGTTCGCGACACCAATGGCGACGACATGCTGGACAGTTTTGAGAAACTCCGGGCCTTCGATGGCGATGGCGAGCATGGCCCGCACGCCGTTTTGCTGGGACCGGATGGCAACTCGCTGTACATCGTCATCGGCAATCACACCAAACTCACAGAGTTGAACTCATCACGGGTGCCACGGCGCTGGGCTGAAGATCATATCGTGCCGCGCATGTGGGACGCCAAGGGACATGCTCATGGCATTCTTGCCCCGGGCGGCCACATTCTCAAGACCGATCGCGACGGCAAGAATTGGGAACTCGTCAGCATTGGTTTTCGCAACTGCTATGATGCCGCGTTCAGCCGCGACGGCGAGCTTTTCACCTTCGATGCCGATATGGAATGGGACATGAACACGCCGTGGTACCGGCCCACACGGGTGTGCCACGTGACCAGCGGCAGCGAATTCGGCTGGCGTTCCGGCAGTGGCAAATGGCCGACGTACTATCCGGACAGCCTGCCACCCGTCGTTGATATCGGCCCCGGCTCGCCGACGGGCA
>JANLTA010000884.1:0-4241 GCA_031362705.1 Gemmataceae bacterium
CAATCCATACAACCCGCTGTATGGCCGGCATCAGGTCACGTTCCAAACCAGTGGTGCCTTCGATCCGCGATTCAACGGCTTCGATTCGTATGGTGCCTTCGACAAGTCGGATAATCGTGTTTCGACCCACGGTGCCAACGATGTCAATTACGATGTACAGAATCTCCTCATCGATCCGGTGACTGGCCTGCTCCGCAGCACCGATGCGGCGTACAGCATTTTCCAGGCGTTCGGCGTTTCAACAACGGATATCGTCAACAAGGTTTTTGGCCCCGAGCCGAGCTTCGACGCAATCATTATTGACGCACTCGCGGGCAACGACTCGATTACGGTTGGCGAGACAGTGCAACGGACAGTCTGGGTCGATGCGGGCGCGGGTAATGACACAGTGCGCATGCAGCCGGCATTAGCATTCCTGCCGGATGCGACCGATTCTGTTGGTGTGACTCTAGTCGGCGGCGTGCCGGTGCGCGGCAATGACGACAAAGCAACGGCCTACTCCTTCGGCACCGTCGTTGGTAGCCACGTGTTCCGTGGCTTGACCATCGACAGTGCCCGCACTGATCAGCCGGATGTTGATTACTATCGCTTCCAACTTTCGGGCACACCGGCGAACGGCGACGTGATTCGCATTAGGCCGTTGCACGAATTGTTGAATCTGAATCTGTCGGCAAAGCTGATCGATGGGTCTGGTGTTGAGACATCATTCACGAATGGCGTGCTCACGATCACGAGCCTTGCCGCGGCAACCGACTATTGGATTCGTGTCGAATCCATCGGCAGCATTCCGGTCGATTACGATGTGCAATTCGTGGCAGCTTCGGCGACTGACGGTGCCGAGCCCAACAACCTGCCGACAGCCGCGTATTCGCTTGGGCAGTTGCCGAATGTGGATCGCCTAACCGGTTTGACGATTAGCCCATCCGACGAGGATTGGTTCGCACTGGGGTTGCCGGCAAAAGGGGGCGTCGATGCGGCAATTACTTTGACAACGCTGACACCGAACGCCGTGTTGACGCTGGCGGCCAAGGGTCTAAACGGCCAAGACCTCGGCTATTCAATCACGCTGACCGGCGGCAAAAGTCAGGACACATTATCGCTCAACTTGTTGCCCGCGGCGACATATCGCTTGCACGTCACCGGCGACCGCGAGGCTCGCTATGAATTACGTTTGGCCGGCGGCTCGGTGACGGCAATTGGAAATACCACGCGGCCTCTAACGTACATCTTGCCGGCGTTGACCGACACGCCGGTCATCACCCAGACGATTAGTTCAATCGCTCAACCTACCGGCCTCCAAAGCGAAGCATGGTTCCAGTTCGCGCTCGACTCGGCTGGCGGGGCAGCCCAAGCCATCGGCATTCGGCCGCGCTCCGGCACCGCGCCGCTGACGGTGAAATTGATCAAACTTGTGAACGGGCAAGAACAGGTCTTGAGCTATGTGCAACCTACCGTGGGAACCACAGCCGCGTTTGCGCTACAAGGCTTGTCCGCCGGCACCTATTGGCTACAGGCGACCGCGCCGTTCGACGTAGTCAACACCACGGCGACGTTTGAAGTGTTCTCATACACTGCGCCAACCATCAAGACGCGATCTGATGTCACCTTTACCAAAGCTGCTTTGACCACTTTCAACGATGCCGGAAAGGCGGGGCTTTCGCGGCGCGATGTTTTACTGGGAGGCATTGATAACGACGTGTTGCAAGGCGGCAGCGGCTCCGATTGGATCTTCGGCGGCGCGGGCAATGATGTGCTGACGGGCGGCCTTGATCGCCAGGTCGAAGACTTGATCTTCGGCGAAGACGGTGATGACCGCTTTCAGGTGGTTCCCGATGCGCTGACTTTCAACATCAATGACCCAAGCCGAACGCGCACGTTTGACAACGCGGGTTGGGACAGTTTCTTCGGTGGTGCCGGGATCGACCGTGTCGTGTATCAAGGCGCAGATGGCACCACTGGCCGCGACTTTGTGATGCTGGGTTATGACCGATTCCTCCACCGATACCGCGTCGGCGCGTTGGTGCTGAACACGGCCGACAATCAGTTCGTCTATGAGGATGGCCGGTGGCAGTCGAATCAGGCGTTCTTCCAAGCCCGCGATATCGAAGGCATGTTGGTGGATACCCGCGGAGGATCGGACGTGGTTCACGCTGATGCGGGTTACATATTCGATGGTCAAAGCTGGGGCATCGAGCGCGGCGACATTCAGGACCGAGCCAACATCTATAGCCAGTTGGAGATTCAAGGCGGCGCCGGGCAGGACATCATTTACGGTGGAGCCGGTGGCGAAGTTATTTTCGGCGGCGCGGATAATGACTACGTGGCCGGCGGCCCCGGCGATGACCGCATCCTCGGCGACACTGGTAACGACCGAATTGCTGGCAATTCGCTGTCGGCCGCGCAAATCCCGCCGCTCGCATTGCGCAATGGCACTTACGACGGCATTACGCTTCCGACCGCACCGATCTCGCGCAACTACTACTCTTATGAACTGGCCGTACCCGAATCCGCGCGTGACTGGAACTTTACGGGCATCACGTTGCCGACGCAATCGAGCAAGGTAAACCTGACCGACGCGTTCGCATTGGAAGGGCGAAATCTTAACGAATCCCTCGGCCGAGCGCAGTCGATCGGCGACTTCAACGGCGACCTCGTCGATGACTACCTCTTCTCGCCATTCAACGGCGGTGGCAACGGTTACATTCTTTACGGCCCGATCACGCCTGACCAACTGTTCCGTGTTGACACGCGGGCGGACATCGATCCGAGTACCTACCCGCCGGACCTGCGCGTGCGCGGAAATCACTGGTCGTACACAGTGTCAATCCAGGATGAGGATGCGCAACCGGCCGCGCTGAATGACTACCGAATCCCGGGCCAGGCGCAAATCAGCACGGACTGGACAACGTTGGGTACTCCCGCCCGGCGCATGGGCACCTTCGTCGGCAACGACAATCTGAACGACATCATTTACACAAACGCTGCGACGGCATCGATCTACGCCATAGCGGGGTCGGCTGCGCCCACGGTGAACTTCTTCAGTAGTGCGAATGCAACAAAGTTGGGCACCCTACCCACACTGTTCACAGGTGTCGGCGACAGCGGCCAAGCATTCGCGATCAACTACGACGGGGGTGCCACACGAAATGACCTATTGGTACTGTCCACCGGTTCGACGTTCGCTGGTGGCAATCAGGCGATCGGCTATATCTACCGCAACGGCAACTTTAGCTTGCCACTCACCATTCGCACGACTTATCAAGCCGGGGCAAAGTTCACCGCCACCGTGGCTGGTGACGTTAACGGGGACGGCCGTGAGGACCTGCTCATTGGCGTCAGCAACGCCAAAGCAGGCAACATTGGCCAACAGTTCCTATTGCTGGGCAACACGCTGGGCACCAGTGGCATCATCGTCTTGGATCAGAACTCATCGGCTTACTGGCAGGGCCTCGGTCTTGGCGGGGCGGCCTACACGGTCGGCGACGTCAACCGCGACGGGCTGGACGATTTCGCATTCGGTCGAAGCACTGAAGGCACGTCCGGCAACGACGTGTTTGGCGCGTTCGTAATGTCAGGCAATTTGAAGTATCCCACGACGGGGGCGGCGTTGGCCTTCACGCAAATCCCCGGCTTCAATGCGAACTCGTTCGACAAGGCGCTTGCTGTGGTGAGCCGTGGCTCGTTAGTTGGTTACGCGCACGGAACATTGCAAATCACGGCTGGCGACTTCGACGGCGATGGCAAGACGGATTTGGTCGTTGGCGTTCCTTCATCGGTGCTGACCATCAGCCCCGTGGACGCCAAAACCGGCGCGATCGACGACCCAAACCGCAATCGTGCGATGATATTCAGCGATTTCCTTTCCGGCGCAGGGTCGATACCGATCCTGAGTCTCAACTCGGCCAAGGTCACATTGCAGGGCGATGCGAGTCTCGACCAGTTCGGCGTGCTGGCCAACGCCCCGCGACTGGACCTGAACGGCGACCGCATCGACGATCTCATCATCGCAGCCCCAGGCGCAACGGCGACCTCGGTGATCGACACTATTTCTGCCGGCAAGATTTACGTGATCTTTGGCGGGCGACCGAGTACGGCCGCCCCATCGGCCACAGCTGAGTTCCTCACCAATCGCGACATCCCCGGCAGCGGGCTGTATGTGGTTGAAGACCCGACCGGACAACCGTTCGCGGCCCCAGGCGTTCTCAACGGAACCGGACTGATCACTTTCGCAACCGCCGCTG
>JANLTA010000912.1:0-2129 GCA_031362705.1 Gemmataceae bacterium
CAGCGGCGGCATCACTTACAGTGGAAGCGCTCTCAATTTCGGCACGACGGGTGCCGACTCGGGCGTGATCAACAATCTTGCCGGGGCGACGTTTACCGCCTCCGGCGATGGCGATATGTCCTCCTTCGTCGGCGGCATTCACGCCTTCATCAATTCCGGCACGTTGATCCGCACCGGCATCGGGACCACCGACATCGGCGTGCCGTTCACCAACTTTGGCCTCGTCGATATCGAGCAAGGATCGCTTATGACGCCGGGCACCTTGACGCTCAGCGGCGTCCTGCAAGGTCGCGGCGCACTTCAAAGTCCGATCAACAACTCCAGCGGCTCGGTTCATCCGGGCGACTCCCCGGGAAAACTAACGGTGAATGGCGACTATGCGCAGAGTGGTACCGGCGATTTGCGCGTCGAGCTAAATGGGACGACTGCCGGAACCACTTTTGACCAACTTGCCGTCATCGGCACCGTGAGTCTTGGTGGCACGTTGACGCCGACGATCGCCTACCAGGCGAACGCGAATGACACGTTCGTTATCATCGACAACGACGGGACCGGCGACGCCGTGACCGGTACGTTCAACGGACTGCCCGAAGGGAAAACATTTGCCGTCAACAACGGCGGCATGGTGCAAATCACCTACCTGGGCGGAGACGGCAATGACGTTCAACTCAAGGTCGTTACGCCGCCGACAGGCGTATTGCCCCAGGTGCTCGGCGTTCAGGTCAATGACGGATCGCCACAACGGTCGCGCGTCATCAGTCTGCAAGTTACGTTCAATCAGGTCGTGACATTGCCGACTAACCCGGCCGATGCTTTCCAGCTCAGGCGTCAAAGCGACAACGCCGCTGTGACCTTGGCCGCGAGCGTGACCAACGGGACACAATCGGTCGTCACACTGACCTTTACCGGAGGGGCCGTGAATTTCGGCTCGCTCGCCGATGGCAGGTACACTCTCACCGCATTGGCCGCGCAGATTTCTCAAGGCACGTTTGACGGCAACGGCGACGGCATCGGCAGCGATGACTACGTGATGACCGGAACGCCTGCCAATGGCCTCTTCCGCCTCTTCGGCGACATCACCGGCGACGGAAGCGTCTCCGCCAATGACTTCATCCAATTCCGCCTGTCCTTCGGCGGCACCAACTTCGCCCTCGACTTCGACAACGACGGAACCGTCGCTGCCAGCGACTTCATCCAGTTCCGGCTTAGGTTCGGTGGGTCGATCTGATCTGAATCATCGGGTCGTCGGGTGGGCGGGTCGGTCGCGGCCCACTTGAATTAACGGAACCATACCCAAACCTGGCCAACTTCACCATCGCCAAGAAATCGGAACCACATCGCGCTGTTCCCGGAGCGCCGGGCTCAGTTCGACGTGGGAGTCCGTCACCTGATGTGATGTCCGCGGCTAATGGGGTGCGGCTAATGGGGACATTCTGATTAACGGAAGAAATCCTCTTTGCTTCCCAAGCGGTCGGCAGGCCAACAGGCACGACCATCTTCAGCCCAACGGGCTGGGAGCACTCAGCCCTGGGCAACGCCCAGGGTAAGCCACGCCATTGTTCATCAGTCTGAAAGACTGAGAGACAATCTGTCAGCCTTTCAGGCTGAATCGCATGATGGCGAAAACCTAGGGCGTTGCCCTAGGCTTGGTGCTGTCAGTCCTTCGGACTGGAGAACAGCGGCGCGTCGGCCTTTTTGGAATTCTCGCAACCGACCTGTTGACTCATAATCTAACGTAGTGTATACTTGTACTGTATCGGCGACACGCCGATGCACTGCGATGTTCCCGCCAGACTATGGTACCAGTTTGGCGTGCACATTGATCGCGTGAATGCATGGGCCGATGCGCCGCGCGATAGATTCTGATTCCGCTCCCTGTTGGGAGGTTAGTGGCGGGTGAAGCGCTTCATCCCTCCCCTGGCCCCTCCCTTCGAGGGAGGGGGAACAGAATAGATCGGCCTGGAAACGTGTTGAAAGGCGATGCCGCGGGACACAACAGCCCAGCACTGTCGCGTAAACAACGTAAGCGTCCGCTGAATCGGCGTCTGGCATTCGCGCCGGCTAAATGATTAACTTGGAGGCCAACACACTGAGGGTTGGCACCATGGGACAGCGGGCGCGGCGGCGGG
>JANLTA010000931.1:0-2898 GCA_031362705.1 Gemmataceae bacterium
GCACGGGCAACACAGCCGATAACACGGCGACGACGCACCAACTCGGCGGCAACTACCGCCCATTGAACGCCGACGGCACGCTGGGCGCGGTCACATCAACGATAACCCTACGCAACGGCGAAGGGGCGATTTTGATCCCGGTGTAGGCAGCGGATTAGGGAACCTGCTGATACTCAGCGCGCCAAACGCTGCCGCCTTTTTCGATAGCTTTGCGTTCGAAATTCGTCATTGGTGCATCGGTTGTTTCTCGATCGATACGTCGGCCGATTTCGCGGAATGCCGGGCGAGCGGCTACCAACTCCGTCATCACGCCGAAGTACTCTTCCACGTCGGTGGCGATGTGCAATTTGCCATCGGATATCAAGACGCGTTCCACGGCGGCGGCGAAATCATCGGTGAACACGCGGCGCTTTTTGTGCCGAGCCTTCCACCACGGATCCGGGAAGTAGACATGGACGGCGGCGACGCTGTGCGTGGCGACGCAATTGGTAAGCAGCCACTTCGCGTCGGTGCAGGCGACACGGGCGTTGGTCAGGCTGCGGGTGGCAAGGCGTGTAGCCGCGTAGAGTTGCAGGCCGCGCATGACTTCGATGCCGACAAAGTTCACTTCCTGTCGTTGTTCGGCGGCGGCGACGAGCCAACCGCCTTTGCCGAAGCCGACTTCAATTTCGACCGGGCGGTCGTTGCCAAAGATTGTTTGCCAATTCAAACGCGCAAGTTGATTGGTCCCATCAGGGCGCGGCGTCGGCAATAAGTATGGCTGCAGTTCTTCGAGCGGCACTCGCTTCTTGCTGCGCACGGGCTAGACCGCCCCGGCGGGCAGTGGCACGCCAATGATGTCGGCATGGAACGCCATCGTGTCGCCGACGAAGCCCTGAACGGTGAACTGTGACTGTCGACGGTGAAGGCGTTCGCCGCGACTGACCAGCACAAGCCGGTCGCCGGGTCGAACGGCGGCGCGAAAGCGCACATTATCCATGCCGCCGAAACCCATGATCTGCCCCTCGGCGATCAAGCCCTGATCCATGGCGTAATAGGAGCAAAGCTGCGCCGCCGCCTCGCACATGATCACGCCGGGGAGCAGCGGCTTGCCGGGAAAGTGGCCGCGTGCCCAGAACTCATCGGCATGAACATCTTTGTAGCCAACGCCGAGTTTGCGTTCGGGATCGATCAACACGATGGCGTCGAGTTGTTCCAATTCAAATCGTTGCGGATTGACGGCGCGGATGGCCGCCCGGTCGGCAATGGTCCGGCTGAGATCGAGCGATGACGGTTCGACGATGGCTGTTGGCGGCAAGGATGTTGGCCTTTTGTCGAGTCGCGATGATCCGCGAAACCCACAGTCCTTGATGAGAGTGAACGTCCTGTTGTGTGGTTTTCTTTGTGTTGCCTTTATGCCCTTTGTGTCTTTGTGGTTAATCTTAAAGACACCCACAAAGACACAAAGGGCACAAAGTAAGCACAAAGAAGACTTGAGACACGGTCGCATTCGCAATCATCAAGATCATTCGGTACGAGTAGTGATATGGCGAATGGGCCTAGCCGACGACCTCCTCGATTTGAGCGAGATCGGTGAGCATCAGGTCCGGTTTGGTCGCCGGGTTCTTGAAATGGGCCGGCGTGGCGACCAATGACGATTTGTCGCCGGCGAACAAGGCCGTGCGCATGCCGAGTTTCTTGGCCGGGGCGATGTCGCGATCCACGTTGGAGCCGACGTGCAGAATCTCGTTGGGCTGAATACTACGCTCGGCCAGCTTTTCGGTGGCACGATGCAGCAACCGTTGCGACGGCTTCTTACCGTGGACTTCAAACGACAAGAAACGATATTGCGTCGGCACCAACATGTCGAGGCTGGCGGTGCAACCCAGTGTGTTGAGGCCGCGTTGCAACTGAGTGCATGTGAAGCACTGAGCGTCGGCGAGTAAGCCCTGGATGATGCCGCCGGATGACAAGCCGACGAGCGCCACGTCAGCGTTGTGGTAGCAACTGGTGGCCTGCAGGCTCCAATGGTAGAAGAAGGCGATCTTCTGCGCGAACTGATTCAACGCGCCGTAGAAGCCGGTGTCGAAGTGATAATCCTTCTGCATGAGACGCTTGATGACGCCGTCCCAGATCCGATCCGCGAGAACTTCGGGATGATGTTCGCCGGGCACGGCCGGCGCGAGCCGCTGATTACCAAGCAACTCGTCGTAGATTTTGCCCATGTAGTTGTGCGGCTGGCCCGGCTTGCGCGTCATCGAGCCCCACATCTTGAACTCGGAAATTGTCTTTTCGAGGGCCATCTCCTGCACGAAATCTTGCGGATGCTGAAACAACAACTCGCCGTGCGGCGGGATGGCGAGCAACGTGCCGTAGATGTTCCATAACACGGCACGCACTTTGGGCAGTCGTTCGAGATGTGGCTTGGCGCGTGGTGCTTCAATTGGTGGCGGTGCCGGCCAGGGCAAGCTGCGACCATCCAGCCAGGTGGCATATTGTTCCAATGTGAGGGCCATACCGCTCTCGCTTTCGTTCGTCCGGCTTGACCGACTTCCGTGCGAGTCTAAACTGAGGATGCACTAACCAGGATGGCATACGTGGCCGAGTCACCAGACCTTTCGCTCAACAATGCCGGCTTGCCGCCGGTCGTGCCGCCGTCCGGCCGGATGATCGCTCAACTCTTCGTGGTGCCGGGCCTTATCGTAGCCGGCGCGATTACCATCATCTTCGGTTTTACGTGGTTGGCGGGCGGCCATCGCACTCCTGATAGTTTCCTCGACGGTCTCAAAAGCGCCAACCCCGAAGTGCGTTGGCGGGCGGCCAGCGATCTTGCTCAAGTCCTGTTGCGAGATGATACCCTAGCCGCCGACCCGCGGTTTGGCCTGACTTTGACGCAGTTTTTGCAACAGTCCGCCGCTG
>JANLTA010000948.1:0-10965 GCA_031362705.1 Gemmataceae bacterium
GCGAACCGCTCGTTGCGATGATGTTCGGCATGCTCCGTTAGGGCATATAGCGGTGACGCGACGACGTTTCGTTGGATGATCTTGGAGAAACCGCAACCTGTCCCGATGAAGGGCAGCACGGCGATCAGCATGTACGACCAACGTTGCATTGTCTGTCGCCTCCCCCCGGACGGCGGACGCCAAGAATGGAGGCGTTCCATCCCCGGCACTCCTACATCGGCCGGGCACGGCAACAATATTCAACTTATTTACCGCATTTGCCGGTTGTGCCGCGCCCGGCCGATCTCGGACGCGGTATTTGATGGAATTGATTCAAGTTCTTTGCGTGTTCGGCCGGAGCTTAATAAACGCTGGCATCCAAGCAAGGACGGCGTTCGTGGAACACCGCCTGTGATCCACGAAAGCCGTTTCTGTCGGCCAATTTGAGCTATTTCTTCTCGACGATGTCGCCGCGAGTACCGGCGACGATCTTGATCAGGTCATCTTGATCCATTGATGGCACCTTAAACTTATCAAGTGAGGCTTTCAAATCGCCAGCCAGAGCCGTGAACTCGGCATCGGTGATCATCATGCCGCGGTGAACCGTCTTCATATCGCGTCCGGCGTACTTCTGTGGACCACCAGAGAGCTGTCCAACTAAATCCACCAGAGCCTTTTTCAACTTGGCAACGTTCTCCGGCGTGGCGTTCCACTCGGCGGTCGTGCCCTTGCGTGTGAAGTTGACTGCCGGGTTGCCCGCCGCGCGACCGACAAAATCATCGATCACTGCCACGACGGCCGCTTCACCTCCGAGTCGAGTGTACAGGGATGGCGGAGCCATCACGATGTCTTTCTTGGTGCTGGCTATGATGCCGACCAGCTCGTTCATTTCCGCCGGTGCCACTTTGTATTTCTTCAGAACCTCGATCAAGTCGGCTGCACTGGCGTCGAACTGTTCGCTCGTGATCGCCATACCACCGTGAACGGTCTTCATGTCGCGGCCGGAGTATGTCAATGGCCCACCGGTGACGGAGCTGATTTGTTCGACGAGCAATCGTTCGAGCTTGGCGACGGCCTCCGGCTCCAACTTAAACTTGCCGCCACGAGTGACATCGACTTTGGGATTCTGCGAAAGCAACACGACAAAGTCATGTACGACCGCCTTGACCGCCGGTTCGCCGCCGAGCCGATTCCACAATTTCGGTGTGACTTCGCTGTAGACTTTGTCCAGCACGGCGCGCAGGGCGAACGCCCGCTCACCCATGCTGCGCTGAGTCGCCCCATCCAGACCCGCCTTCACGGCTTTCTGCAAGTCCGGCCGATAATCGAGTTGAGGCAACAGGCTCAGAATCGCGCCCTGATAAATGCGGTAGCACCCGGCTGGATCGCCAGAGTTATATGTCTCGACGCCGACACCCAGCACCTGCAACAACGACTGACGAACGCGGACATCCTGAGCAGCCGTGACCGCATCTTGTGTGAACGCGGCAATCGGAAACAGCGTAAGGCCGAGGGTGATAGCCAGCATTGAGCGGCGGAACATAGGAACTCCTCCTTGAAGCGAATGGTGTCGATGTAGAAGTTTGTATGCGGTCGGCAGAGCAAGGCGAGCGTCAAAGCGGCAGCTCGACGTGGTTTTGCTTTTGTTCCCAGCAGATTCCACATCGGGCTTATCCCGGCGCGCCGGGACTCGCCTTGCCTTGTGCCGCCACGGCAGCGAGTGCCGCGGCAATCGCTTTCTGATCGCCGAGGTAGTAGTGCTTGATCGGCCTTAAGTCCGCATCTAACTCATAGACCAGGGGAACACCGGTGGGAATATTCAATTCCACGATGTCGGCGTCGCTGATATTGTCGAAATGCTTCACCATGGCGCGGATGCTGTTGCCGTGTGCGGCAACGACGATGCGCTGGCCGCTGCGAACGGCCGGTGCCAGCGTGTCGTGCCAAAAGGGCAGGAAGCGCGCGACCGTGTCCTTCAAGCATTCGGTTTGCGGCAGTTCATTAGTTTTCAAGTCACGATAGCGAGGATCGAATCCGGGAAAGCGCGGGTCGGACGATTCCAGCGGTGGCGGGGCAATATCATAGGCTCGCCGCCATATTTTCACCTGGGCCTCGCCGAACTTCGCGGCCGTTTCCGACTTGTTCAACCCCTGCAATGAACCATAGTGACGTTCGTTGAGCCGCCAGGAATGCGTGACCGACAGCCACATCAAGTCCATTTCGTCCAGAACGATCCACAGCGTGCGGATGGCGCGCTTTAACACTGATACAAATGCGTGGTCAAATACATAGCCCTGGTCTTTAAGTAATTTGCCCGCCTGTGATGCTTCCGCCACGCCCCGATCGGACAGGTCCACGTCGGTCCAGCCCGTGAAACGATTTTCGCGGTTCCATTCGCTTTCGCCATGACGGATCAACACGAGCTTGTGCATGAAACGCCCTCAACTTATCTCGACACGTTGAAATACTTCGCCTGCGGATGATGAACCACCAACGCAGTGGTGGACTGTTCCGGTTCGAGTTGGAATTGTTCCGACAGGGCTAACCCGATCCGTTCGGGTTTGAGCAACTCAAACAGCTTTGTCTGGTCTTCGAGCGATGGACATGCGGGATAGCCAAACGAATACCGGCAACCGCGGTAGTGTTTCTTGAAGAGCTTCTTCACATCAGCGGCGTCGTCGCCGGCAATGCCCCAGGCCCGGCGGATTTCGCGGTGGGTCCATTCTGCTAACGCTTCGGCGAACTCGACGCCGAGGCCGTGCAAAAAAAGGTAGTCCTGATAACGACCGGCCTCCTTGAGTTGCCAACAGCGACGCGTGACTTCCGGGCCAGCCGTGACTGCGACGAGGCAAGTCGCATCCGAGCCATCGGCACGATGGTAGTCGCTGATGCAAAGGTGCTCGCCATGGTCCTGTCGTGGAAACGTGAAACGCAGCGTCTCAACTTGTGAGTCATCAGCATGAATCACCAAATCGTCGCCAACTGGCGTGCAACGAAAGAAGCCAAACACCGACTGGGGCTGCATGATGCCTTCGTCGAGGCAGAGTTTCTTTAGTCGCTCCAGTGCCGGCTCGGCGACTTCGCGCATCTGTCGGGCGTACTCGCGCGGGTTGACATTGTTCTTGCGAAACTGCCATTGTGTGCCGAAGAGCGTGCGATCATTAAGAAAGGCGAACACCTCTTCGACAGGGATATCCTTGAGAATTCGCGTACCGAAGAAGGGCGGCGTCGGAACACCTTCTAAGTCTGCTAACGATCGGCCCATACTTGACGAAGATGCCACGACGGTGTGAGCGGGGCAGCACTCAATTGCCACGGCTTTTGCGATTGTCGGCTTTAACTCAGCGGGCAAGCGGTCGGCCATTCCCGCGATGACCGCGCTGCCGACCAGGCGCACTTTCTTAAGCGCGGCCAGGTCGTCCATGATGCGTAGCCCGTCAAAGGCATCTTCACCATAGAAGAGTTTACCCTTGTAGGTGCGCCGCAGGTCTTCCTCAACATAGCGGCGATTCAGGGCGGCACCACCGAGGATCACGGGTGGCGACAGGCCACGATCATTCAGCGTGACGAGGTCTTCCTTCATCACCACGGTCGATTTCACCAACAAGCCGCTCATGCCGATCGCATCGGCGGCGTGCTGCTGATAGGCCGTGATCATTGTCTCGATCGATTGCTTGATTCCAAGGTTGTACACCTTGTAACCATTGTTTGAGAGTATGATGTCCACGAGATTCTTGCCAATATCGTGAACGTCGCCCTTCACGGTGGCCAGCACGATGCGGCCTTTTTCTGAACCGTCGAACTTTTCCATGAACTGTTCGAGATGCCGCACGGCTTCCTTCATGACCTCGGCAGACTGCAACACGAAGGGCAATTGCATCTGCCCGCTCCCGAACAACTCGCCCACGACTTTCATGCCACCGAGCAATGTGCCATTGATGATCTCCAACGGCGGACGCAATTCACGGGCGGCGTCCAGGTCGGCGATCAACGATTCGCGCCGTCCCTGTATGATCGCTTGCCTTAGCCGTTCATCAATGGTCGCGCCGAGGCTCTCAGTCGCCCGGCTTTCGCTCTTCTTGTCGCCGTAGTGCGCGAGCAACTGCTGCAATGGGTCACCGGTCGTCCGGTCGTCGAACAACAAACGCCTACACAGTTCCTGCCCCTCGGCATCAATCTGTGCCAACGGAATGATCTTCGCAGCATGGAGGATAGCCGAGTCCAGCCCGGCTTCCAGCGCGTAATGCAGGTACATTGAGTTCAAGACTTGCCGGGTGTACGGCGTCAACCCGAAGCTGGCGTTCGATAAACCAATATGGGTTAGTGCACCGGGCAATCCGGACTTGATCAGGCGAATGGCGTCGAATGTCGCCATCGCACTTTTGCGTGTCTGTTCCTGTCCCGTCGTCAGTGGAAACACCAGCGGATCGAATAGTAAATCATGCGGCGGAATGCCGTATTCGCCGACGCAGATGTCGTAAATGCGTTTGGCGACCTGGAACTTCCACTCGGCCGTGTCGGCCTGGCCCTGTTCATCGATGGTGAGCGCGACAAGTGCGGCACCGTATCGGCGTGCCATCGGCAGGATCTTGTCGATCTTGTTGCGGCCATCTTCGAGGTTGATCGAATTGATGATCGCCTTGCCGGTGATGAGCTTGAGGACGACTTCCAGCACCGGCACTTCGGTCGTGTCCACCATCAGCGGCTTGGTGATGACGGCGTTATAGCGCTTAATCACCTCGGTCATGTCGCGGACTTCATCTCGGCCGACGTATGCCGTACAAACATCCAGAATGTGGACGCCTTCGCGTTCCTGCTCGCGGGCCATTTCGACGAGGCCGATCCAATCTTCGGCTTCGAGCAGTTTTTTGAACTTCCGAGAGCCGTTGGTGTTGGTGCGTTCGCCCACCAAGAGGGGCTTGGGTTCCTGATGCAATTCCACTGCGCCGAACAAACTCGAAAGTGCTGGTGCTGAAACCGGCACTCGTTTAGCCGGCGCCCGATGGCCAATGCGTTGACAAACTGCGGCGAGGTGCTCGTGCGTGGTGCCGCAACAGCCGCCGACGATGTTGACACCGAACTCAGAAACGAAGCGATCCAGCCAGGTGGCAAGTTCATCGGGTTGAAGCGGAAAATAAGTCTCGTCGCCACGCTTTTCCGGCAGGCCCGCATTGGGCAGTACGCTGAGCTTACGTTGGCAGGTCTGACTCATTTGCTTGACGGTACTCAGCATCAAGTCGGGGCCAACCGAACAGTTGAGGCCGATCACGTCGATCTCGGAGATTGCTTCCAACGCCGTGAGTGCGCCGGCGATATCGGTGCCGGGCAACATGCGGCCATCCGGTTGAATCGTGATCTGCACTATCAATGGCAGGCGCACGCCCAGTTCCTTCATGACATCCAGTGCCGCGATGGCAACTGCCTTGCCCTGCAGGATGTCGAACACCGTTTCGATTACAAGTACATCCGCCCCGCCTTCGATCAGCCCACGGATGTGCGGCGAGTACGATGCGACCAGGTCGTCGAAAGTGATGTAAATGGATTCCTGAAGGATCGACGGCATCTTGGTGCCGGGGCCAATTGAACCGATGACGAAACGCGGTCGGTCAGGCGTTGAAAACTCATCAGCTGCCTTGCGGGCCAATCGCGCACCGATCAGGCTCAGTTCGTGACACTTGTCCCCCATCCCGAACTCGGCGAGCACGTGGCGTGACCCGTTGAACGTGTTGGTCTCGATGCCGTCGCAGCCAGCGGCCAAAAAGCTGCGATGAATATCCAGCACCCACTCGGGATGCGTGATCGAAATCGCGTCGGTCAGGTTGACGAGGTGATCGCCTCCCCAGTCGGCCGGCGTCGGGTGATAGCGATGGATCGACGTACCCATCGCGCCGTCGAAGATCACGACTCGTTGATCGAGCAAATCCAGAAACGGCGAACGCATGAAGGTGAAAGCGCGTCGAGGGAGCGAAACTCAATGATACACAAGAGGATACGGCAATGAAAGTGGTTCAGCTACGTGCCGTGGCGTTAGCCAACAAAAACGGCTGACACCTTCATCCTTAAAGGTGTCAGCCGTTCCGCACGATCCCTGTGCTTTTCCGGAATTATCGAGAGCCGACCCCCGGGATTCCCTGATACGAGAGCGGACGCCGCATCCTTTCCGCCCTCCGGTCCCTGCCTTCCGATGGCATTCCACTGGCCTTCCATGGCCATGGGTGAGGCCCCAGCGGGGCCGGCTCAATCGTCGGTTCTTCCAGCGTTCGGCTGGAAAGCTTCGGGCAAAAGGTGTGTGACGCGATGGTGATAAGCGGCTTCTAACGAGACATGAATACCGGCGGCGGCGAGCCTGCTGCCGGTGCCGACCGAGGCGTGAGTCCCGCGCTATTTCGCGTTCGCTGCGTGATAGCGCGCTCGGTGGTTAGTTTATTCATTCGGAACAAGATAACAAAACGATTGTGAGAGTCAAACCGAATCTAACGATTATTCTGATCGTATGACGTGACCTGTTGTGCTGCCGGTGCTTAGGACGAAAAGAAAACTGGCGCAACTGACGTTGCACCGTCCAAACCGATCACGTGGCTTGCTGAAAACCGCGAAAGGTAGCCAATCGCTGAGCGGGAACGGCGCTTCGATGCAACCCAAACAGTCAGTCGAGCTGAGATTGTCATTGATTCCAGGCGACACAGGGGTACCCCTCTCCAGAATCATTAAATTGGTTGGAATCAATGTCGATAGTTGGCGTAAACTACTTCCCTTAAAGAGGTTATTTGTTCCAGACGGACTAGTCAGCCGGTTAGCTGGTTCCAGAATGATAGTGAGACGAACGTTTTCGGATGGAGATAGCGACTTCATTGCAAAGCCGGCGGGGCGAATGGAAAAGAACCTCCGCAGATGCCGTGTCGGGCACGTGATTGTGGACCCGCCGGTAACGTGGGCACCTCACGCCCGGGTTTTGGATCCCACTACAGTCATTCCCGAAGGAATGGATGGGCTTGCAAGCGCCGGAACGGATATTGGTTCCCTGGCAGGTCGACGTTGGTCCGACAAACTTAGTCGCACCGACTCGCACACCGCAGAGGTCTGAAGGCAGGAATAGCCAGTCGCTACGACGATTCAAGCCCGTTTTGGAACACGAAATCATTAAAATGCAAAAAATCTGTGAAACTACCATTGTCAAACGATATTGGGCCATGCTAACCTACACCTAAGAATTTCGGCCCGCACAGATGGCATCACCCTACTAAGGAGCAGACTTAACATGCGTCGCATCTTCCGCAACCTTTTCGCTCGCCATTCAACCAACCGGATCGAAAGCTCGGAACGGCGACTACATACGGGCTTGCGACGAAGTCTCTTTCTTACCGTTTTGGAAGATCGCGCCGTACCTGCAACGTTCACAGTGAATCTCACGACAGATACATCCGGACTTCCGGCCGGCAGCGGCGCGGGATTGGTGGGCGACCTTCGTTTCTGCATCGACCAGGCCAATTTGGCAGCCGGTGCCGACGTGATTGTCTTCGACGCAACGGTTTTCGCCAGCGCTAAGACAATTACGATCGATCCCGTACTCACGGGCATGACCAGCATCGGTGATTTGACCATCAATGGTCCAGTTGCGGCGTTGACCCTAAGCGGCGGCAATGTCAGCGACATCCTCAGCGCGACGGGTGACACTGTAACCCTCGTGCCAGTCAGCATTACATTGACCGATATGACGCTGGATGCGGGCAATCTCGTCGGTTCAACGGGCAACGCGTTTTTTGGCAATCTCACCAACCTGACCATGACCAACGTCACGGTTTCCAACACGACTGGCGAAGCTAATGGAGCGGCCGTTGCGATCGTCGATGGCAGCATCACGGCGACTAGCTGCAAGTTTACAGGCAACACGCTCGGCAATTCGACGGCCGGATTTGCCGGCGCGGCAGTCGGTTTGATCGGCATCGCTTCGACGGCGTCGTTCAGCTCGTGCACATTTACCGGTAACAAGGCCGTGGGAGGCGTCGGTTTCCCAGCCGCCGGTGGCGCGTTTGGAACCATTGGTAATACTGGCGATATCACGTTCACAAAGACTCTGATTACCGCAGGTTCCGCCACGGCTCAGGGCGGTGGCATCTATATCGACAACGTTTCCAAGCTATCGCTTGATCAATCGACCGTTTCGCTCAATTCCGCAGCAGGATCCGGCGGCGGCGTGTTCGCAGGTAACGGTGCGGCAGTTATCATCACGAACTCAACGATTTCCGGCAACACAACGCCGATCAATGGCGGTGGCGTTTACGTCGGCGACGACACGGTCGCGCTCATTACCGGCACGCTGACAGTCACAAACTCGCTGTTCCAAGGCAACAAAGTTGCATTGGCCACGGCGGGTCGGCTCGGTGGCGGTGTCTGTCTAGTTGACGCCGCGACGGGTACGATTTCTGACACAGTTTTTGACGTAAATAGCGCTGTCGGAGCGACCACGATCGGCTGTTCAGGATCCGCAATCGGCCTGTTTTCTACGGGCGACGTGTCGATCACGCGTTGTTCGTTTACGGGCAACGATGCTGGCAACGCTAACAACATCGTCGGTGGTAACTCCGCGATTTTCCAAAATGCCGGGGCCAAAATCACCATCGATCAGTCAACGTTTTCGAAGAACACTTCTGATTCCGCCGGCGGGGCAATCTTCCTCAACTTGACCGGCAAGGCCGGAAAGATCACCAATAGCACGTTCGACTCCAATACGACCGGCAACTCGGGCGGGGCGTTGTCAGGAAGCGCTACCAACACGGGCGGCACATTGCTCATCCAAAACAGCACGTTCACCGGTAACAGCGCGGCTGGCAACGGTGGAGCGATTCGCTTCTTCGGTGGCTGGGTGGCACCCGTTACAATTCAAAACTGCACCATTGTAAATAACACCGCCGCAGGCGTCGGCGGCGGTGTCGCAGCGGGTGGTGGGACAAACACTTGGACCCTTAATAGTACGATCGTCGCGCAGAACCTCGCCGGCGGCAGTAAGACCAATGTTGTTGCTGATTTAAGTCGAACAGCGGTGACGCAGACCGTTACCGTCAACTTCTCACTGATCGGGAACAAAGGCACTACGCCGATTTACACGGGTGCAAATAACCAGGAAGGAACGCCGACATCGCTGTTAAACCCCAACCTCACAGCTTTGGGCAGTTTCGGTGGTTTTACCAAGACGATGCTGCCAACGGCCCTAAGCACGGCAGTATTAAACAAGGGAGCAAACGTGGGCGGCCTGACGACCGACCAGCGCGGCACCGGATTCAAGCGTGACTGGGATAGTTCAGGCAGCCCGGACATCGGCGCTGTCGAGATTTTCAATCCTTCGCCGTTTGTTTCAACCTTCAACGCTCCCACTGTGACCGCGGGGGGACCGTCCACTTACCAGTTCACGATTACGTTTGCAGACAACAAAGCGATCAACGTCGGCACGTTATCGACCGCGGGAGCCGTGACAGTCAGCGGCGGGAAGTTCGGTGTGCCCGTGAACGCGGTGTTCAAGGGCGTTGATATCAACACGGATGGCACGCCGCGCATCGCCACGTTTGAGATTACGCCTCCCGGCGGCACGTTGGATTTCGCCGACAATGGTATTTACAACATCAACATCACTGCCGCGACGATCTTCGACACCGACGCTCCGACGCCGCTTTCGGTTTCAAGCGGTTTGGTTGGCAATTTCACCATTGGCATCGGTGCGAGTCTGGTGGTCAACGCCACGAATGATGAAGCGGTTGATTCGGACACGCTGACATCGTTGCGTGAGGCGTTAATCACCGCCAATTCCGGCGCGTTTACCGGTCACGATACGATTACCTTTGACCCGGTCGTGTTTGCCTCGCCGGTCACCATCACAATGGATGGGCTGTTGGGCAGCTTGCTGTCCACGGGTTCCGTCACGATCACAGGACCGGGCAGCAAAGTGACTTTAGACGCCGGTTTTCAGTCCGCGCGGCACATGAAACTGAACGGCACGGGCGTGCTGGACATCAACATCTCCAACATGAGTTTCATCAACGGCTATACCAAGTCGAACGCATTCGGAGAGAATGGCGGCTCATTGAACATTGGCGACGAAAACGTCACGATCACCAATTGCTCGTTCGATACCAACAGCGCCCAATTGGACGGCGGAGCGATCGGCCAACAGGGCGGCAACCTGACGATCTCGAAGAGCTTGTTTAACGCCAACGTCAACAACAACGACAACGGTTCAGGCAGCTTCAGTGGGGCGGCCATTCTGTACTCCGGTGCCGGTAATCTTTCCGTTGGCGACAGCACGTTTACCAACAACTTGGCGCTTGCCTCGGCCGGGGCCATATTTGCGCTCAATGCGGCAAGTGTGACGATCACGAATTCAATCTTCACCGGCAACAAGTCTCTAGGCGACGGCAATGTTGGTGGTGCCGTGTTGCTTTCGGGTGTGACAACCGCAACGATCACGGGTAGTACGTTCGATGCCAACGAACAGAACAACACATTGGTCAATGGAGGTGCTGGTGGTGCGCTGGCGATCATCGGAAAGGTCAATGTGACCATCGACAAGTCCACTTTCAAAGGCAACATTGTTGCGGATGGCGAAGGCGGTGCAATCTGGACCCGCGCCGACGCAGTACCGACGATCACCATCACTAACTCCACCATCAGCGGAAACTCGTCCAATGCGGTCAATGCCGGGTCCGGCGGCGGGGGCGGCATCTTCCTTGGCGGTGGTGGAACGCTCACCATCACCAACAGCACGATTGCCAACAACGTTTCCGCCCTTGATGGCGGTGGTATTGAGGCTCGCGGTAATTCAACGGCAGCACCGCCGACCAACGCGGTTGTAGCCATTCGAAATAGCACAATTGCGTTCAATAGCGCAGTTGCCGGGACGACCGGTGGCGGCGGCATTGCCCTCAAGACAATTGGTGCCGGCGGCTCGCTCACGCTTTCAAGCACCATTGTCGCCAAGAACATCAACGCCGTGTC